>DASQWI010000008.1 GCA_035640355.1 Actinomycetota bacterium | reverse complement strand
TTCGATAGAACACGGTGACATCGCCGTACCGGTGGCCCTCCGTCTCCACCAGCCGTTCGATCTCCTGCGCCACGAAGGCCGCCTCTTCGTGCTCGTTCTCCGCGCGGAACCGGACGGCCAGTTCGCCGTCCACACCTTCCGTCCACAGCGACTTGGGCTTGCGCTGCACGTTGTGCTCGATCAGCGCGTTGGCGACGGCCAGGATGTTCGACGTGGAGCGGTAGTTCTGCTCCATGAGGAACACCTCAGCGTCGGGATAGTCGCGTTCGAAATCGAGGAGGTTCTGGATCGTCGCGCCGCGCCACGAGTACACGCCCTGGTCGGCGTCGCCGACCACGCACACGTTGCGGTACTTCGCGGCGAGCTGGTTGACCAGCTGGTACTGAGCGCGGTTCGTGTCCTGGTACTCGTCGATCAGGATGTAGCGGAACCGCTCCTGGTAGTGCTCGAGCACCTCGGGCCGTTGCCGGAACAGCAGGACGGTCTCGGTGATGAGGTCGTCGAAGTCGAGCGCTCCGGCCGCGCGCTTGCGCTCCTCGTACGCGAGGTACACCTTCGCGATCGTTTGCTCGTAGAAGTTTCCGGCGAGGTCGTGGAAGTCCTGTGCGGTGAGTACCTCGTCCTTCGCCTTGCCGATCGCGGCCGCCATCGCCCGGGGCGGATAGCGCTTCGCGTCGAGATCGAGATCCCGAAGGACCGCGGCGAGGAGCCGCTCCGTGTCGCCCTCGTCGTAGATCGTGAAGCTCCGCGGCAGGCCGAGGTGGTCGTGCTCCGCACGCAGGATCCTGGCGCAGGCCGAGTGGAAGGTCAGGATCCACATCCCACGCGCAACGCGCTGGCCGATCAGCCCCTCCACGCGCTCGGCCATCTCGCGCGCGGCCTTGTTCGTGAACGTGATGGCCAGGATGGAGTACGGGTTCACGCCCCGCTCGCGGATCAGGAACGCGATCCGGTGCGTGAGCGCGCGCGTCTTCCCTGAACCTGCACCGGCGACGATCAGGACCGGACCCTCACTGTGAAGGACGGCCTCGGCTTGAACGGGATTCAAGTCCCCGAGGAGCGGCGAGGCGGACGGCATCGCTTCAATCCTAGGCACGCGCACCGCCACCGACGTTTGAACCCGGGCTACCTGCGACACTCTTCCTCTTATGGGCCGGACGCAGACGCTCGAGCCCGCGGGGGCCACCGAGCCAACACCCCCGCGCCGGCGGCGCTCCGGCAGCGGCCGGGTCCTCCGCATCATCGGTTTGGTCCTGATCGCCGCCGCGCTGGCCGTGGGTGGATACGTCTGGTGGCTGCTCTGGGGGACCGGCTTCTTCACCTCGGCCGCTCAGGACCAGATCCGCGCGCCGTTCGAGCGGCTGATCGGGACGACGCCACCCGAGAACGCACCGCCGGCCGACCGCGTCGTGAAGGTCCCCGGCGCGGCGGTGGCGATCCTGCGCATTCCGGACATCGAGGTGAACTACGTCGTCGTCGAGGGGACCGGAACCGAATCGCTCAAGAAGGGCCCCGGGCACTACTCGTGGACGTCCTATCCGTGGGAGGACACCGGCACGGTCGGTATCGCCGGGCACCGAACCACGTACGGGGCCCCGTTCTGGTCGCTCGATGAGCTCACGCGTGACGACCGGATCGTCCTGGCAACGGAGTACGGCATCTTCAACTACCGCGTCACACACAGAGAGTTGATCGATCCGTCAGACGCGTCCGTTTTGGATCCGTCCGAGGAGCCGACGCTCGTTTTGACGACGTGCAACCCGCGGTTCTCCGCCACGCAGCGCTTGGTCGTGTTCGCCGACCGCGTCGGCTGACGCGTCGAGCCGGATCACTCCCACTCGATCGTTCCGGGCGGCTTCGAGGTGACGTCGTAGACCACGCGGTTCACGCCCGGCACCTCACGGACGATCCGGCTCGAGATCCGGTCGAGCACGTCATGCGGTAATCGGGCCCAGTCCGCGGTCATGGCGTCCTCGCTCGTGACGACCCGGAGCACGACCGGATGCTCGTACGTCCTGCCGTCTCCCATGACGCCGACGCTTCGGACATCGGCCAGCAGCACGCAGAACGCCTGCCAGGTCTCGCGGTCGAGTCCGGAGCGCAACACCTCTTCACGAACGACGTGATCCGCGGTTCGGACGATCCGCAGGTTCTCCTGGGTTACCTCGCCCACGATCCGAACGGCGAGACCCGGCCCGGGGAACGGCTGGCGCAACACGATCTCCTCTGGCAGTCCGAGCTCGGCGCCGACCGTTCGAACCTCGTCCTTGAACAGGTCTCGAAGGGGCTCGACGAGCTTGAGATTCATCCGTTCGGGCAACCCGCCGACATTGTGGTGGCTCTTGATCCGCGCGGCCGTTCGCGAGCCGCTCTCGATCACGTCGGGGTAGAGCGTTCCCTGCACGAGGAATCTCGCGCCGCGATGCTCCGTCGCGACCTCCTCGAACACGCGGATGAACTCCTCGCCGATCCGCCGCCGCTTCTCCTCCGGATCCGTGATGCCCGCCAGGCGCGCGAGGAACCGGTCCGCCGCCTTCACGTGGACGAGCGGCACACCGAAGTGCCTGCCGAACGTCTCCTCGACCTGGTCGGGCTCGCCCTCGCGAAGGAGCCCGGTGTCGACGAAGACGCACGTGAGTCGATCACCGATGGCCTTGTGCACGAGCAGCGCCGCGACCGCGGAATCGACCCCGCCCGAAAGCGCACACAACACCTCTGCATCGCCGACCTGAGCGCGAACCGCGGCCACCGAGCGCTCGATCACGTTGGCCGGGGTCCACTCCGGGAGGAGTCCGCAACCGTCGTAGAGGAATCGCTTCATGATCGCGGTTCCTCTGGGCGTGTGCGCCACCTCCGGATGGAACTGGACGGAGAACATTCCCCGTATCGGATCCTCCATCGAGGCGATGGGGATGGCGTCGGTTCGGGACGTCACGCGAAAGCCCTCCGGCGCGCGAGTCACGGCGTCGCCGTGGCTCATCCACACGGGCTCGTCGGCGGCGAGGTCCTGCAGCAGGATGCCGCGGTCGCCGAGGTGGAGCGTCGTCCCTCCGTACTCTCGCCGACCGGTGGCCTCTACGGCGCCGCCGAGCGCCTGGGCCATGAGCTGGTGGCCGTAACAGATGCCGAGGACCGGCACGCCCAGCTGGAACAGGCGCGGATCGATCGATAGCGCTCCGTCCTCGTACACCGAGGCCGGGCCGCCGGACAGGACGAGGCCCGCCGGCCGTCGTCTCGCGACATCCTCGGCGGAAAGGTCGTGCGGGACGATCTCGGAGTAGACGTGGCATTCACGGATGCGGCGGGCGATCAGCTGCGCGTACTGCGCCCCGAGGTCGACAACCAACACCGGCCGCGGGTGCTCGCTCCCCACGCCTGCGCCTAGTGCCCCATCCCGACGCGCTGTTCCTTCTGGTAGGTCTTGCCCTCGGTCTTGATCGACGGCGCGATCACGAGCTCGGCCTTCTGGAACTCGCGGATCGTCTCGTAGCCGGTCGTGGCCATCGACGAGGCGAGCGCGCCGAACAGGTTGTAGGTCCCGTCGTTCTCGTGCGCCGGTCCGACCAGGATCTCCTCGAGCGAAGCGACCTGCCTCGTTTTGACGCGCGCCCCACGCGGGAGCGTGGGGTGGAACGTGGCCATCCCCCAGTGGTAGCCGCGGCCGGGAGCTTCGTACGCGCGCGTGAGCGGGGAACCGATCATCACCGCATCGGCGCCACAGGCGACCGCCTTGGCGATGTCCCCGCCGGTGCGCATCCCCCCATCCGCGATTACATGGCAGTACCGGCCAGACTCGCGAAGGTGCTCCATCCGAGCGGCCGCGGCGTCCGCGATCGCAGTCGCCTGAGGAACCCCGACGCCGAGCACGCCGCGCGTCGTACAAGCGTTCCCCGGTCCGACGCCGACGAGCACCCCGACCGCACCGGTGCGCATCAAGTGCAGCGCCGTCGTATACGAGGCGCACCCACCAACGATCACCGGCAGGTCGAACCCGCGGATGAACTCCTTGAGGTTGAGCGGCTCCGAACGCGTCGAGACGTGCTCCGCGGAGACGACGGTCCCCTGGATGACCAGGACGTCGAGACCCGCATCCACGACCGTCTTCGCGAACCGCTCGACCCGTTGCGGCGTGAGTGAACCGCACGATACGACGCCGGCGTCCTTGATCTCGCGGATCCGCCGCGCGACGAGCTCGCCGTTGACCGGCTCGCGGTACAGCTCCTGCATCCGCCGCGTGGCCTTCTCGTCGGGGAGGGACGCGATCTCCTCGTAGATGGGTTCGGGGTCCTCGTACCGCGTCCACAGGCCCTCGAGGTTCAAGCAGGCGAGGCCGCCCAACTTCCCGATGAGCGACGCGGTGTGGGGCGAGACCGCGGCGTCCATCGCCGACGCCATCATCGGGAGGCGGAACGAGTACGCGTCGACCTCCCAGGTCAGGTCGACGTCGTCGGGGTCGCGTGTCCGACGCGACGGCACGATCGCCACCTCGTCGAACCCGTACGCGCGTCTGGCGACCTTCCCCTTGCCGATCTCGATCTCCATGCGTCTCCCCTAGATGCGCGAGAGGCCCTCCCCTTCCGGGGAGAGCCTCGAACCACCAACCATGCGCCGACGGTACCACGGCACACCTGGCGTCGAGCTCAGCGTCCGAACTCGCACTGAAGGTACGGGGTCTGGATACTGTCGCAGCCGATGCGCTCGAGCCGCGTGACTCTGGGGATCGTCTTCTACGGTGGTCTCGTCGCGCTCCTCGCCGGCGTCCTCCTCGAGATCTTCCCGATGTTCCTCCCCGACGGGATCGCCGACCGGATCGGCCACAACAGCGAGGGTGTCCTCCTCGCGCTGATCCTCGCCTTGTGGATCGAGCACGCCAGGCCGAAGGTATCCGGCTCGAGTCTGGAGTGGCCGCTGACGTTCGCCGTCGCGATCGTGTGCGCGGCCGCGGCCGTGTTGCTTCTCTGGACCGACCTGCCCAGCAGGTTCAGGACGCTGAACGAGCCGTTCCTCGCGGCTGCCGTGCTCGTGCCCTGCGTTCAGATCCGCCGCCCGCTCCCGTCGAACCTCGCCATACTCGCCTCGCTCGCCGTGCTGGCCGTCATTGTGCTCGGCGAGCGCACCCAGGTCGTCACTGACCTCGCTGAGACCCTGGGCGTGCTCGTCCTCGCGCCGATCGGTTTCGACGTCGTCGACCGCGGCATCCTCGACCCCTCCGCTCCGACGTCTGCGAGGCTCCGATACGGCTGGTACGCCCTACTCGTGGTCACGCCGATCGCGTTCTCCGTACTCCAGTACGCGGTGGGTGTGTCGGGCGTCGCGGGCGAGGTGACCCGGTACGGCGTCCGGATCACCGAGGCGTTCCTGTGCATGCTGCTCGTCGAGCTCTATTTCGCGGTTGGACTCGGCCGGACGGGCAGCGAGCAGCGGCATCCGGTGGCTCGAGACGTCCCGCAGCCCTGACCTCGACCCCGGTCAGCGCCCGTCCGCGACGTGGCCGGTCTGCGTCACCCGCAGGTCTGTCATCCCCGAGTGCGCCCGCTCGCCCTCGACCATGACGGTGTCGTCCTCCACGTATCCGCGCTCGCGGAGGTTCGCCAGCACGTTCTGGAGGGACTCGATGGGCTCCTCCACCATCGTGTCCAGCACGAGCTCCGGATCATTGGGCGCCTCGTACGGGTCGTCGACGCCGGTGAACCCGGTGATCTCGCCGGCGAGAGCCTTCTTGTAAAGGCCCTTGGGGTCGCGGTGCTCCGCGATCTCCTCGACCGTCGCGTGCACGTAGACCTCGACGAAGTCGCCGATCATCTCTCGAGCGCGTGCGCGCGCGTCTCGATATGGAGAGATCGGACAGCAGATCGTGGCAACGCCGTTACGCGTGAGCAGCTGCGCGACGAACGCGATCCGCAGGATGTTCGTGTCTCGGTCTTCCTTGCTGAATCCCAGCCCCCTGCTGAGGTTCTGGCGGACGACGTCGCCGTCGAGGATCTCCGTCTTCAGGCCGCGCGCCTGAAGCTCGTGGTACAGCATCTCGGCGATCGTCGATTTCCCGGCGCCGGACAGGCCGGTGAACCAGACGGTGAACCCCCGCGGTTCGCGTTCCGTCACGCGAACGCTCCTCGTCCGCTCGGGCGTTCAGGATCCAGTCCGAACAGCCGCTCGATCGAGGGACCCACTTCGACGAGGCTGAGGCCGTCGATCTGGCCAGTCCGCTGCTCTTCCCGTCCGGCCATGACGAAGACACCTGCGCGATCGTGGTTGGCGCCGTCCGGTCCCGTGTCGTTCTCGTACGTGTAGACGCTCCGGTTCCCGATCGACCCGACCGATCGCCAGCCGAGATCGCCGAAGTAGACGAGCAGGTCGGGCGGGACACCGCGCACCTCCGGATAAACGTCCTCCGGTTTCAGCACGGTTGTGCGGAGCGGTTCGCCGTCCGGTCCCACGGTCGCCTCGAGCTTCTGAACGAGCTCGTCGCGCACCTCCTCGTACCGTTCCGGCTCGACGACGCCCTCCGGCTCACGTCCCTTGACGTTCAGGAAGAGTCGGCCGTAGTAGCCGCCGTCACCCCAGGCGACGGTCTGACTCCAATCGATGACCGCGTCCCCGAAGGGGATCACGTGCGAGGGGTACGCCTCGACCGAGAGGTAGCCCTCCTTGATCAGCCAGTCGTTGAAGCAGAACCCGCCGACCATCCGGCGCGCTCCGTGATCGCTCATCACGATGACGATCGCGTCGGATGGAAGCGCCTCGAGAAGCGACCCGATCTGGTCGTCGAGGAAGCGGTAGTAGTCCTGGAAGGCCGTCTCGTACTTGTTGCCGGGCTCGTGGAGGGGATGGAGGGGGTCCCAGTGCTGCCAGAACACGTGATGCAACCGGTCCGGCGCGATCTCGCACAACATGAACAGGTCCCACGGCTTCTCCGCGGCAAGCTTCCGGCCGATGCGGAACCGCCGCTCCGTCATCTTGAACACCTGGTCCAGCGCCTGGTCGTACCCGGCGCGACGGAAGTCCGGGATGTCGAAGATGTAATCGTTCGCCTCCCCGAGCTCGCCGACGATCTCCGTCTGCAGCTCGGCTGGGAACGCCCACGACTTCGCCGACGGCGGCGTCAGGAAGCACGCCACTCGCCAACCCGGGAACTCCTTCGGCGGCGGATATCCGGGAGGCACACCGATGAGCAACGAACGGAGACCCTTGGCGCCCAACGCATCCCAGACTGCCGGCGCGGTGATGGCGCCGGAGGTGGCGATCGACAGACCGCTGTACGTCGTGTCCTTGCGATTCCGGAAGCCGTAGATCCCGAGCTCCCCGGGCGTCTTTCCGGTCATTGCGCACGCCCAAGCGGGGACGGTGATGGGCGGGGTGATGCTCTTGAGCTCGCCCCACATCCCTCGTTTCATCAGCGCCTGGATGTTGGGTGTCTCCGCGGCGAGGTCTCCGAACATCAGCTGCGGCGTTGCGCAGTCGAGGCCGATCACGGCGACGCGTGGCGTGTCGGGCATGTCCCCTCTCGGTGGTCTGCATGGAACGGAGCCGGTCGCTCCAGCGCGCGCATGCTACCAATGGGTCTGCTCGTCCGACCTGCGAAGATGCGCCCTCGTGAAGCTCCTCGGCGCGACGCTCTCATGGCAGGCCGTGCTGTGGGCAATCGCGGGCGTGGCCCTGGTGATCGCACCGGGATGGGTCACCGAAGTGCTCTTCGACCAGCCGCCGGTCGAGGACGCCTGGCTTCGCGCATTCGGCGTCGCCTCTGTCTGTCTCGCCGCCCAGATGGTCCTCGTCCGGCGCAAGCTGGAGGAGCTCTGGTGGTGGTCGTGGACGTTCGTACTGCTTGAGTTGGGAACGGCGGTGGTGTTCGCGGCGACCGCACTCCTCGGGGCGCCAGAGGGCGCCCCGACGTGGCCGTGGCGGTCCCTCGCCCTCCTGAATGCGGCGTTAGGTGCACTCGAGGTCATCGGTCTGGCGAAGTCGGGAACAGAACGGCCTGCGGCGTGACGTGATGAAAGAAGAGCGGGACCTCTCTCGAGGTCCCGCTGGCTCGTGCAGGTCCTTCTGGTCCCGACGGGCACTACTTGGTGAACTGGACGCGGAACGTGTGCGACGATCCATCCTTCAATCCGAGTTCGAAGGAGAAGCAGCTCCCCGCGTAGCCCTTCTGCGTCTTCCACACGTAAACGTAATGGTTGGCGGTCGAGTCGTAGGTGAGCGCGCTTCCGCCAGCGGTCGTCGTGACGTACTCCTCGATCGGATCGGGGACGATCGATGAACCCGGACATGCGATCGATGTGATCTTGGGGAAGCTCGCCTTCAGGATGTCGAGCCCTTGGTTCCCGCCGAGATTGAACTTCACCGGGATCGCTTGACCGGCCTTCGCCGAGTTCCAGCCGACGTTGTCGACCGGCTGGAAGAAGCCCGTCCAGTTGTAGTGGATCTGGTACGTCACGCTGACGGCGGAGGCGGCGTTGTCGGCGTTGTCTGTTGCACCCGCGCACGTCGCAGTGACTGCGCCGACGGGTCCGCCGCTGGTGGACGGCGTCGCCCCAATCGCCACTCCCGACAAGGTATCGGTCGTGCTGCATCCGGCAGCAGGAACGGAGCCGAGCGTGTAGACCGCACCATCAGTCACACCGGTCACCGACACGGATGGCGCCGTCTTGTCGATCATGAAGGCGTCGCTCGTCGCGGCCCCCGCCACCGCGGGGTTGTCCGCGAGGTCGGTGAAAACCGGGCTACCTACTGTCACGGCGGCGCCCTCGCCAGTCGTGGTGGACGTACCGGTCGCCGTCGACGACGGGCCTGCGAACCCGGACAGCGTGTCGGTGGCTGTGAACGTAGCGACGACATCGGTCTTGTACCACCCGTTGACATTGGGGCTCGGAGACGCACTGGTGTATGCGACAGTCGGGGCGGTCTTGTCGATGTTGATCCCGCTCACCGTGTCAGTTGCCGAGTTTCCTGCTTTGTCGACGGCCGTTCCGGTCGAGGACTGACCCGCCCCTTCACTCGAAAGCGACTCGTCTGCGCCGCAGGAAGCGACCCCTGACAGGTTGTCGTCGCACGTATAAGAGACCGTTACGTCCGAATTGTTCCAGCCGTCCCCGTTCGCTGCGGGGGAAGCACTCCCGGAGATCGTGGGCGCCGTCGCGTCGCGCTTGATCGTGACCGAGTCGGTGGAGGTTCCGCCTGTGCTTGTGGCAGTACACGTGAACGTCACGCCCGTCGTGTCGCTTGTCACTGAGTTCGTGGCGTCACAGTCGACGGATCTTGACGTGATAGCTGAATCCGGATCACTGACGCTGAACGTCACTGTGACGTCGCTTCTATACCAACCGTTGTCTCCAAGCGTCCCTGTGATGGTGTGGGTGATGACCGGGGGCGTCGCGTCGGACGGAGGGGCGGGATTCACTTGCAGTGTGAATGCCGCGGGGTTGGTATTCCAGAGACTGCCCGACTTTCCACCCGTTAAGGAGAAGGCTCCGCTTGCGAACGTATACGTGCCGGCGGAGGCGGCCGTGAACGAGGCGGTGAGGGTGTTACCGCAGCCGACGAATTGAAGCGTTCCCGGAGAAACGGTCACGCCCGAGGGTGGAGAAATAGTCATGAACGCAGGATTGGCGCCAGTGGCGTTGCAGCCAGATGCATCCAAGTTCGAGGGATCTACGTTGCTCGCCGTGATGAAGAACCCAACCGACACGGACACGCCCGCAGTCGTAGTGGCCGTCTCGAGCCCCGAATCGGCTGTCGCGTCCAAGTTGTTCACTACCGGATCGGCGACGGCGACGCTGACCATCGCCACCGTGAACACCACAGTCATCAACGCAACGGCCGGCAAAGACCACTTCTTCCTATTCATCTAGTGTCCGCCCTTCTCGGTCATCAAAACAGAACCTTGGCGAGCCTGATCACTCCCGGGCCAACCACGAGGATCAGGAGCGCGGGAAGGATGCAGACAATCATGG
The DNA here is from genome assembly GCA_035640355.1 of Actinomycetota bacterium. Classification (NCBI taxonomy): domain Bacteria; kingdom Bacillati; phylum Actinomycetota; species Actinomycetota bacterium. The sequence continues at coordinate 61,112 of DASQWI010000008.1, read as the reverse complement.
GGAACAGGAGCTTCACCGGGATCTTCATGGCCCGCTCCTCAGCCCGCTGACGGCGCTTCGTCCGCAGCTCCTGCGATTGCGCCCGCAGTACGCTCGCGATGCTCACGCCGAAGACGTCTGCTTGCACCATCGCGAGAACGAAGCTCCGGAGCTCCTCGACGTTCGTCCGCTCGGAGAGGCTCCGCATCGCATCGGTGCGTTTTACGCCGAGCTGCATCTCGTGGAGCATCCGCCCGATCTCGTCGGACATCGGCCCCTTCATCGAACGGCGGGCATGAAGGAGCGCGGCGTCGAACGCGAGGCCGGCCTCGACGCTGATGGTCAGCAGGTCGATCGTGTCCGCGAGCGTTCGCCGGATGTTCTCTTGGCGGCTCTGGGCCTTTCGGTCGAGAGCGGCGATTGGGAAGATGTACGCGACGAACGCGAGGAGCGCGATCCATCCCGGCCCGAGGATGCGCTTTTCACCGCTCATCCCCAGGATGTAGCCGCTGATACCAGCCGCGATCGTCGCCGCCAACTGCGCCGCGAGGAACAGCTCGGCCGTCCACTTGCCCGAGCCCCCCGCCAGCACGAGCCGGCGCGCCACGCCGTTCCGCAATCCCGCGGGCGTGATGCGCGCGGCCGCAGTCGAGAACCGCGAGATGGCGGGCGCAACGACACGCTCGGAGAACGACGCAACTGCGCCATGGGGACTCACCGAGATCCCGGCGCTCTCCAGCTGCCCTTGCAGCACCTGGGCCGATCGCCGATTTCGGGAGACCGAGATCATCGTGGCGCCCGCGAGCAGGACGACAAGGAAGGTTCCGAAGACACCCACGAGGAGATACATCTGTTCAGACATTGAGCCTCACGATCTTTCTCATCCAGATGTAGCCGACGCCCATCAGTGCTGCGCCCGCGACAGAGATGAAGATGCCGGGCCGCGTGGACGTGAGCGTTCTGAGGTACTCGGGGTTCACCACCATGATGTAGCCGGCGAGCAGGACCGGCAGCACGCTGAGGACGACGATCGAGATACGTCCTTCAGCGGACAGCACCCTCACCTGACGCCGCAGCGTCTCGCGCTCGCGAACGGTCTTCGCCACCGTTTCGAGAACCTCGGCGAGGTTGCCTCCGATCTTCCGCTGGATCTTGATCGCGGTGACGGCCCACTCGAGGTCCTGGCTGCCGACTCGCTCGACCAGCGCCTCCAGGGCTTGATCGGTGTCCCGACCGAGGCGGATCTCCCTCAGAACCCGACCGAACTCGCCTGCCGTAGGCTCGTCCGCCTCCTTCACGGCCGAGTCGAGCGATTGGAGGAAGCTATGACCGGCCCGCATCGAGCTCGCGATGACCATGAGCGTGTCGGCGAGCTGCTTCTGCATGGCGTTCTGACGGCTCGAAGCAGCATGGGACAGCACCGCGAACGGCACGATTGCGCCGATGACTGCGCCCACGAGCGCGCCGATCACCGTCGCGACCACGAACCCCGCGACCGCCAGAACAACGACCCCGAGCGCGACCAAGAGCAGGAACTCTCCGCTCCGGATGCCCCAACCGGCATGCTCCAGCCTCCGAGCGAGCCGTTGGCCGGCCGACGTCTTGCTGGCCAGGTTCTCCGCGGAGTCTCCGAGTCGCTGGGGGAAGAACGTCTTGCTCACATCGCTCGCCGAGGGGTCGGCTCCGAGTGGCGGAGGCGGCAATGCGACGGTCTTGCCCAGTTCCCGAAGCCGACGCCGCCTGTCCGCCACGCTCACGGTCGTCAGACCGGCAAGTAGCACGGCCAGGAACGTGAAGGCGCTGACGATCCCCATCCCGAGCGGCGTCGCCCAGAACATGACCGCGCTGGTCGCCGCCGCCTCGGCGTTCTTCGGTATCAGGGCCTGTCCGGGCGCTACGAACCCGAACGTGTCGCGGCCGACAGAGGTATGAACGACGACGACGACCTGCGCGCCAAGTGGCGCCTTCGACCGATATTCCACAACGTACTGGCCGGAGAGCTGTTCGGCGAGCCCCGCATAAACGGTTTCGAGCTGCTCGATCGTGATCAGCGAATGCTCTCCACCCGTCTGTTGTGCCAGCCGCTCGAGCGTCGGCACCGGCGCGCCGGTTCGCGACAACCCGATCGTGAACACGGTCACACCGGCATCGTTCGCCGCGGCTACCGCCTCCTCGAGGCTGCCGTCGAGCGTGCACGGACCCGAGTCGGTCGGATCGGCCTTGCATCGACCGTCGGTGAGCAACACCAGATTGTGTTGACCGGTGCCGACAAACATGTCGGAGGCTGCGCTCACGGTGTTGAACAGCGCGGTGCCCTGACTCGTCGTCGCGGTCAGCGAGCCGACGGCGCGCTCGACGGACGCGCGATCGGCGGTCAACGACGCGAGGACGACAGGGTCGTCCGAGAACGTCACGACACCGAGCGGCATCGAGGCCGGTACTCCGGCGAGAAACGTTCGAGCCGCCGCGAGCGCAGTGCTCAGTGGTTCGCCTCGCATGCTGTTCGAAGCGTCGATTGCAAGGATCGCGTCGATGTGGCCTGCCTCGGCGCCGAACGTGTCCAGAGACGTCGACTGAACGGGGACATCGTTCTCGATGATCTGAACGTCGCGAACGTCTGAGGAGAGCGGCTCCTCCGTCGACACCGTCAGCCGTACGGTGGGGAAATCCGAGACGTCGGCCCCGCGAACTGAGACATCGCCCGACGCCGCGGCGGACCACGGCACGACGAAAACGGTCCAGCACGCGAGCGCCAGAACCAGACCGACGCGACCCCTCACCATGGTTCCGACCCCGGCGGCGGGGCGAACCACGACGTGTCGAGGAACACGTTGCGTTCGGCCAGCTTCTCCAGGAAATGCGGCCGGAGCCCGCTCGGGGCCAGGTGTCCTCGCACGCGGTTCCGTTCGTCCAGCCCTGCGTCGACGTGGAAGATGAAGAGGTCTTGCATCGTGACCGTATCGCCTTCGAGACCGACAACCTCGGTGACGTTGGCCACGCGACGGACTCCGTCCTGGAATCGGGCCACGTGAACGATCAGATCGATCGCCGCCGACACCTGCTCGCGAAGCGCTCGAACCGTGAGGTCCATGCCAGCCATGAGCGCGAGGGTCTCGAGGCGGGAGAGCACGTCCCGCGGCGAGTTGGCGTGAATGGTGCTGATCGAGCCGTCGTGTCCGGTGTTCATCGCCTGAAGCATGTCGAGCGTCTCGCCGCCGCGGACCTCACCGACGACGATGCGATCGGGTCGCATGCGCAGGGCATTCCGGACGAGATCGCGAATCGACACCTCGCCCTGACCCTCGATGTTCGGCGGGCGGTACTCCAGCGACACCACATGCGGCTGCTGCAGGCGCAACTCGGCGGAGTCTTCGATCGTGATGATGCGCTCGTCTTCCGGCAGGAACGCCGACAGGACGTTGAGCAACGTGGTCTTCCCCGCGCCCGTCCCTCCGGACACGAGGATGTTCAGTCGGCCCCGGACGCAGGCGTCGAGGAACGGAACGAGCTCTGGAGTGAGCGTTCCGAAGTCGATCAGGTCCTTTGCCGTGAACGGGTCCGCTGAGAACTTCCGGATCGTCAGAGCGGAGCCGTGGATGGCGAGGGGCGGAATGATCGCGTTCACGCGCGACCCGTCGGTCAGACGAGCGTCCACGTACGGGGAGGAGTCGTCGATACGGCGCCCCACTCGTCCGACGATCTTGTCGATCGTCCGACGAAGATCCTCCTCGTTACGGAACGAGACGTCGGTGCGATAGATTTTGCCTCCACGTTCGATGTACACGACGCGGTGGCTGTTCACCATTACCTCCGTGATCTCCGGGTCGCGGATGAACGGCTCGATCGGCCCCAGGCCGAGGATGTTGTCCCCGATCTGCTGGATGATCTGCGCCTTCTCCTGGATCGAGAGCGGTGTCTCAACGTCTTCGAGGAGCTCACGGAGCCGGCGATCCACGAGCCGGCGAAGCTCGCCGTCCTCCATCGCGTCGTCGTAGAGGCGGGCCCCGAGGACCTCGATCAGCCGTTCCTGTATCTGATCCCTGACCTCGGCAGTTCGATCCGGCTGCTCCTGCCGAGACAAACGTTCCGCAAGCGACACCTCACGACCCCCTTGCAAACAGGCGACGTTTCGTGGAAACCGCCTCGTCAGGCGCCACCGACGACCTGAGCCGGTCGGCGAACACCTGGATGCCCTTGGCCACGTCGGATCGTCGCTGGTCGAGCCACAACAACCGACCGCGGTTGATCGACTGCGCGACGAGTGGACTCGACGGGATCCGGCCGTCGACGCGGATGCCGACGAGCCGTTCGATGTCCTCGACCGTCAGATCGACCTTGCTGTCGGCCCTGTTGACGACGAACCGGAGCCGGTCGCGCGGCACGCCGAGGTTCGCAAGCGTGTGCATGGCGATCGACATGTGCCGAACCCCGATCGCATCGAGGCCCGACACCAGACAGACCACGTCCGAGAGATCGAGCGCGGCGAGGACATGATCCGAGTATTCGGACGTCGCGTCCACGATCGTGAACGCAAACGCTTCGCGTAGGGCGTTCAAGATTCGGGCGACGGCAGCGCCGGCCAACGGCTCGGCCCGCGGATCCGGGCGTGAGCCGAAGCCGACGACACCGCTGACGAGCGGCGTGCCGAGGCCCGCGATCGCTTCCGAGTCCGCACCTTCCTCGAGCGTCGCCACCTCCACAAGAGTGCGACTCGGTTCCGCACGGAAGTACGCGAAGACGTCGCCGAGGTCGTGGTCGAGATCGACGAGCGCGACCCGGGAGCCCGAACGGTCGGCGAGCGCTGCCGCGAGGTTGCACGCGAGGAAGGTCTTTCCCGTTCCGCCCTTCGTGGAGAAGATCGAGACGATCGTTCCGGTCGACCCGTGGGACCCGTTGCCGTTGGCACTCCCGCGCATTGTGGATGTCCAGTCGAGCGCGCGGCGAAGGGCGTCGGGAAACTCGCTCCTTCCCTTCGTGAGGTCGACGACGTCGCGGACCCCGCCTCGGATGAGCCTCGGAAACGCGCCGTCGACCGGAGTGTCGCGGACCAGGACCACGGCCGTGGCAGGCGACTCGCGGGCGGCGAAATCGGCGAGCGCGATCGCCTCGTCGTCCGTGACGGACGGCGCGAGGACGACGACGTCGAAGCGCTCCTGGCCGTCCGCTATCGCCCGCTGGGCGCTCGCGATCGACGGCAGCCACGACACGGCGTCGGGCGCCGCCCCCAGGGCGCGAGCCACCTCGGGGGGGAAGGTCATCGAGCCACCGACGGCGATGACCCGGCGGCCGTTCATCGCATCGCCCCCAGTTCGACGGGCGGAACGTGGACGCCGGCCTGGTTCGGCGGAAGGAGGGTCAGCCAGACGTGGCCCTGTTCCTGGGCGAAGATCAGGAGAGCCGCCTGCTCAGGTGTGACGGCAAGCGTGATCGTGCCGGTGCTGCCGGAGCTGAGGTCGTCCGACGCCGGCGTGGCGACGGCCAGAACAAGCGCGTCTTCGATGACGACGCGGGTCGTCAACTCGCCGGCGCCGCGTTCGGTGAACGTCCCGAAGACCTCGACGTGATCGCCCTGCTGGATCGCCCCCGCCACAACGCGTTGCGGCTCGAGCGTGATGGACGCTGCCTGGAGACCGTCCGGGATGCCCAGAACGCCGCCCCCGGCTTGAAGCGGGCCGGCGAGCCGCGCGGCAACGATCTGCTCCTCCGCAAGGATCGGATATCCGGTGCGCTGACCCTGGAGCTGGTACACGTCCGTGATCGCGCCGGGGACGAGGTCCTCGACGTCGACGGCCTCCGTTCGGAACACTCCCTCGTCGATCAGCGCGCTCAGTTCCTGTCCCGCTGGGATATCTCGTGTCGCGACGATGACGTCGGCCGTGATACGGCCCGCCTCCGCCCGCTCACGAACTCCGTTCATGAACAACAGCACCCCACCGGCCGCCGCGGCCGCGACCAGGAAGATGAGCGCTGCTGCCACAGGCTTCTTCATGTCGATCTCCTCCTCAGGGTCATCCGGTCAACGCCACGGCGAACAGGCCGAGGTTCGGGGCGTTCGGAATTGGATTCAGTCCGCCGGGTTCGAAACCCATCCACACCGCTTCGAAGCACCGCAGACTGCCGTTGTTGTCGGCCGGGTGGTTGCACATGGTCTGCGCGTCCTGCCCGGTCCAGACCGCCGCCACCTGGAGTCGCGCGAACCCGATCATCGCGTACTTCTGGACCGAGCAGTCCCCATCGACGTTGGCGGGGTCGAGCGCGTCCGGCCGGCAGAGACTGCCGCCCGATCCGAGCTGCTGCGACGGATCGTTCACCGGGAAGTACAGAATCTCTCCCGCTTGCGCGCTGATGTCGTTGTTGAGCGCGTTGCCCTGGAATCCGCTGCCACGGCAGACGTACTCGTATCCCGGTGGATAGTCGATCAGCAGCGAGCCCGGATAGCCCTGGTCGATCCACGTGCCGACGTCGCTCTGGCTAACGTTTCCCCCACACCCGCCCAAGGCGTCCACACCCCACGTGGTCAGGTCGACCAGACCCCACTCGGCGTTCGTCAGGGCGGTGGTGTCGTGGGGCGTTCCGTTGTCCCACCAGAAGAAGCAACGAGAAATGCCGACCTGGAGATCGGGACCGAACGGGATGTCGCAGTCGGACAGCCGTTGAAGCGACAGCATGAGCGGCGCGACGTTGCTGGCTCCGCCCGCCCCTCCCCACAGGGCGGTCGCGTGGGCGGCGACGGGCTTCGGGGTGGAAACCCCGATCGCCGGCCCGAACAACAGACTCTGTTCTCCACCGAAGTAAACGGTGACCTCCCCGCCCTCGACGACGCATCCAGGGGAATACGCATTCGGCTGTGTCGGAAGAGCATCGCCGACGTTCGCCTGTGCGATGCTCGCGGCCTGGGCGTCGGCACCGCCGAGCCCCTCGCCCTTGGCGCATGAGTACGCCGCGGCGAGCGCAGCGGCGTCGTTGGCAGTGCGGATCCGACGATACTTCGTCCACAGGAGACCACCGTCGATCGTCAGCGCGAGCATGCCGACGATCACGAAGAGACAGAGCGCGACGATGACCGCCGTTGCCCCCGATTCGTCGTCGAGCCGCGGCCTCATTCGCATCGGAAGGTCCCCGCCACGTTCATCGTGAACGACATGTCCGGCAGGAGCGGAATCTCGACCGGGATCTGTTGTTCCCAGAAGACGGTGACGGGCTGCCCGGGTGAGATGGAGCAGTCCAGATCTGCCGCCGGGGTGCCCGGCCCGATCGGGTTCCCGTTGGCGGATTGGGTCACTCGGTCGGCGATGAGCGTCGTACCGGCGCACGTCGTCGCCTCCGGGCGGCAGTGGACGGCGGCATAGCGAGCACCCTCTCGCGCCGCGCTGATGTAGTTGACCGTCCGCATGAGCGCGATCCCGAGCGCGATGATCCCGAACAAGATCACGACGAGCAGCGGCAAGAGCAGCGCGAATTCCACCGCCGCCGCACCTCGCTCGTTCCGTCTCCTCACCAGGCCGTCCTCCTACTCTCGATCGTTCCGGCCACCGTCCCTTCCTCGGGGTCGCCCGAGGAAGAGAGAGCGGCCGGAGCCGCTCTCCGTTCGGTACGAGCAACTACGGCACGACGACAGCCCCACCGGGGCACGTCGCCGCCGGAGCGGCGTCGATACAGTCGGCCGTGGCGTCGAGGCGATCGTTGATGGCGTTGCCGAGGAGGAACGCACCGGCCACGAGCACGACGGCGATCAGCGAAACCAGGAGCGCGTACTCGGCTGCGGTGGCACCGACCTCGCTACGCGTCAGATCGACAAGCCGGTCGTGCATGCGCGAACGGAGGTCCCCGATCGCCACCCGCACGTACGTGTGAGCCCGAAGCAGCATCTGGATGTCACCTCCTTCACGCGTACAGGCCGGGCGGCGCACCCAAGGAAAAAAGACACCCGGCAACCTGTGCTATCTGCTGCGGGAAGCTAGTGATCGCCGTTACGGCGTTGCCATCCGCACTTGCGCTGTGCGTACATCGGTAACGATTGAGTACGCACGCATACGTACGTGGATGTCGACGCGAGAGCACGCGCGCGTCCATTACGTCGAAGGAAACGAACGCGGCGTTGGTGCGGACTAGCTGGCGACGAGACGATCGGCGCCCGCGACAGGCGCCATGACCTCCGACGCCGGAAGCGTGAGCACTCCCATCCGGGCAGCCGCCGTCACGGCCGCGACCCGTCCGCTTGCGCCGAGCTTGCGGTAGATGTGGTTGAGGTGCGTCGACACGGTTCGCTCGCGAACGCCGAGCCGGCGCGCGATCTCGCGCGCCGTGAGGCCGTCCGCCGCCGCGACCAGGACGGAGTGTTCACGTGGCGTCAGCACGCTCGTCGTCACCTGCTGATGATCGATCGCCTGGACGAGCTCCCCGAGCGCGCCGCGAGGCAGCCCCTCGAGCACGAGCTCGCCGTTCGCGGCCCGACGCGTCGCCTCGATGTACCGCTCGGGCGACGAGTTCTTGTGTACGAACCCGTGGGCGCCGACGAACAGCGCCTGCGAGATGGCCGTGGGGCTCATGTCGGTCCCCGTGGCCAAGATGGTGATCTGCGGTGATCGCTCACGGATCGAGCGGATCAGCCAGAACGAGTCGTGCGATCCACCCAGCTCGACGCCGACGAGCGCGACGACGGTCGAAGGATTTCGCACCGAGGGCACCAGGTCGAGCGCCGTTTCGGCGTCGCCGGCCTCGCCGACGACCTCGATGTCCGGAACGGACTCGAACAGCATCCGCAGGCTCATGCGGACCACGCCGATCGCCTCGACGATGAGGACACCTGCGGAGTGGGGTGGACGACTGGTCAGAGACATCTGCGGCTCGGCTCCCTCAGTCCTCTTTATTGGCCCTTTTTGGCGTTCTCGTAAGCGGCAGATCGGTCTGGATGTCGCGGCGCCGTAACCGTAGTGGGGGACGCTCTCCGTGTACATACCTACGTCCGTAGGATTTTTCTGTACGTCTAACGGGCTAGTTCGAATGGGGGCTGTGGCTACCCACGCCGATTCGGAACGCAAAAGGGGCGCCGGCATGCCGGCGCCCCTGCTCGAACGGCTCTTCCTCAATGCATGTGACCGCCGGCTCCGGCCGGTGCCGGCTCCTCCTCCTCGGGCTTCTCGACCACGGCGCTCTCGACCGTGAGGACGATTGCCGCGATCGAGGCCGCGTTCTGCAACGCGGAGCGCGTTACCTTCGCGGGGTCGAGGATGCCCGCCTTGAACATGTCGACCCACTCCCCCGTTGCCGCGTTGTAGCCGCGGGAGTCGCCTTCGCTGCGGATCCGCTCGACCACGACGGCGCCCTCGTCTCCGGCGTTGCTCGCGATCAGTCGCGCGGGCTCAGCCAGCGAGTCGCGCACGATCCTGGCGCCCGTCGACTCGTCGCCGGTCAGGTCGACCTTGTCGAACGCCGACTCGGCGCGGATGAGCGCGACGCCGCCGCCCGGGACGACGCCCTCCTCGATAGCCGCTCGCGTGGCCGAGAGCGCGTCCTCGATGCGGTGCTTCTTCTCCTTGAGCTCCACCTCGGTGGCCGCACCGACCTTCACCACGGCGACGCCGCCGGCGAGCTTCGCCAGCCGCTCCTGGAGCTTCTCGCGGTCCCAATCCGAGTCGGTCTTGTCGATCTCGGCCTTGATCTGGTTGATCCGGCCCTTGACCTCGTCGTCGGACCCTGCGCCCTCGACGATCGTCGTGTCGTCCTTCGTGACCACGACCTTGCGAGCGCGACCGAGCAGGTCGAGCGTTGCGTTCTCGAGCTTCAGCCCAACCTCTTCCGAGACGACTTGGGCGCCCGTGAGGATCCCGATGTCCTGGAGCATCGCCTTGCGCCGGTCGCCGAACCCCGGCGCCTTGACCGCGACCGCGTTGAACGTGCCGCGGATCTTGTTCACTACGAGCGTCGCGAGCGCCTCGCCCTCGACGTCCTCGGCGATGATCAGCAGTGGCTTGCCGCCCTGCAGCACCTTCTCGAGCAGCGGCAGCAGCTCCTGCACGCTCCCGACCTTCTTGTTCACCACGAGGATGTAGGGCTCGTCGAGCACCGACTCCATCCGCTCCTGGTCGGTGACGAAGTATGGCGAGATGTAGCCCTTGTCGAACTGCATGCCCTCGACGAACTCGAGCTCCATGCCGAACGTGTTCGACTCCTCGACGGTGACGACGCCGTCCTTGCCCACCTTGTCCAGTGCCTCGGCGATCACGTCTCCGATCGCCGGATCTGCCGCCGAGATCGACGCAACGTTGGCGATCTCCTCGCGCGTCTCGACGTTCTTGGCCTGGTTCATGATGGCCTCAACGGCCGCGGAGACGCCCTTCTCGATGCCCCGCTTCAACGCCATCGGGTTCGCTCCGGCCGCGACGTTCTTCATGCCGCGCCGAACCATGGCCCGCGCGAGCACGGTCGCCGTCGTGGTGCCGTCGCCGGCGACGTCGTTCGTCTTGGTGGCGACCTCCTTGGCCAGCTGGGCGCCCATGTTCTCCCACGGGTCCTCGAGCTCGACCTCCTTGGCGATCGTCACGCCGTCGTTCGTGATCGTCGGCGCCCCCCACTTCTTATCCAGGACCACGTTGTGGCCCTTAGGACCGAGAGTGAGGGAGACCGTGTCAGCGAGCTTGTTCACACCGGTCTCGAGAGACCGCCGTGCCTCCTCACTGAACTTCAGCAGCTTGCTTGCCATGGAACCTCCCGTTCAAAAGGTCGTTACGTACGTCGGGGGCCCGGCGCATCCTCGCGCCCGAGCCCCCGCCGGAACGATCGCCGTGTTCGTTACTTGCTGAGGACGGCGAGAACGTCGCGGGCCGACAGGATCAGGTACTCCTCGCCCTCGACCTTGACCTCTGTGCCGCCGTACTTGCTGTAGATCACCTTGTCGCCGACAGAGACGTCGAGCGGAACCCGGTTCCCGTCCTCGAAACGACCCGGTCCGACGGCCACGACGCTGCCCTCCTGGGGCTTCTCCTTCGCGGTGTCCGGGATCACGATGCCCGAGGTCGTGGTCTCCTCCTCCTCGCTCGGCTGGACCACGATGCGGTCCTCCAGCGGCTTCAGGTTGAACTGCTTGGCCATACCCGTCCTCCTCCTTGCGTGTCTCTCGTGCCGGCCGGCCGCCGCCGGTTAGCACTCCCCCGCTATGAGTGCTAACAGGATAGCCACGCGACTGCCAGGGGTCAACGCGGCTATGACGAGGTCACGACGATGTCGTCGAAGTTCGCCGTCCAGGTGAACAGGGCGGTGTCGCCGATCTGCACCCGGCCTATCGGTGTGGTACCGAGGTTCGCGGTCCACGGGCCGGCGATCGTCGAGCCGTTGAGTGACAGGCGCACGCTCCCCGACGACCCAACGCCCGCGCAGAGCTCGAGCGTGTTCCACCCCGCCGGTAACGAACGTCCTGACGAGAGCTGGGCTCCGGAGACGTCGGACCGGATCCACAGGACGCGGCTGGCGCTGACGTACACGCGAGCCACCGGGCCATCAGCGGCGGTCCGCAACCGCGCGAGCGCCACGCTGTTCGCGCCGATCGACGACAGATTCACGCGCATCGAATGGCACAGGCTCGAGTGCGTCGAGCCGAGGTTCTTGGCGGCCCACGCTCTCGTGCCGGCGGCCTGCGCTCGAGCGCTCGGCGGCGCCGTCCCACCGCTCGTGTGATCGATCGCCAGGCCGCTGGTGTCGCTCCATCGCGAGAACGTCCCGGATGAGAAGTCGTCGGAGAACACGATCGGTGACGACGATACGGTGATGGGGTCCGACGGCATACTTCGCTCGCTCGATTTGAGACCGTCGCTCGCGCTCACCTCGTACGTGTGGATGCTTCCCGGTGCCAGGCCCGCGTCACGGAACGAGACGGTCGTTGCCGAGGAGCTCGTTACCGTGGCGACGGCATCGGCGGCGCCGTCGCGGTAGACGGAGTACGTCAGCACGCCGGCCCGGTCGTCCGTCGACGCCGCCCAGCTTAGATCGATCGTGCCCGCGGCGTTGCTGACGCCGGAGGGCCTGCCAGGAACCGTGGGCGCCGTCGTGTCCGGCTCGGCGGCACAATCGACCGATCCCACGCCCTGCCCATCCGTTCCGACGACGATCTGGCCGTTTCCATCACGGAACTGCCACGCGAGCCCTGTGGCCGAGCCACTCGCGCCATCGTGAGCCGTGATGTACAGCGCGCCGGGGACCTTCGTAGCCCGCCAGACGGCCCGGGCGTCGGCGTTCGAACCGCCGGTGAGATAGTGGCCACCCGAACCGGCTACGAGCTCGACCATGTGGGATCCGGGCTTCCCCGCCTCGAGCGACGCGTTCAGCGGTGCGTAGGCCTCCATCTCGTGCGTGTGTCCGTTCAGCACGAGGTCGCCGCCGTTGTCGGCGAGCAACGCCCAGATCGGCCGCATCGTCGTGTTGTCCTCGACCGAGCTCAGTACTGGTCGATGCCAGTACGCAATCACGCAGTCGAGCTCGTTTGACGCCAGGACGCTTTGCACGAACGCGTATTGCGCGCTCCCGGGACCGCATCCCCCGATGAGGTAGCACTCGCTGTTCAGGTTTAGGAACCGAACGCCCCCGAAGACGAACGTCTCCCAGTTGGGCCGTCCGCGCCAGTAGTTGCGCCAGGCACCGACGTTGGCGGCCTCATGATTCCCGAGCGTCGGCCGAGTGAACCACGCGAGCGCCCCCCACGCCGTTCCACCACCAGGCTCGAACGCCGCCCGACCGTAGTTCTCATCGAGCTCTGCCGGCGTGCCGCGTTCATAGAGGTCTCCGAGGTAAAGCAGCGTGGCGGCATCGGACGCGAGGATCGACGCAGCGACGTCGTCGGCGCGTGCGGTGCCGTCACCGCCGTCTCCGACGGCCGCAATCACGGGATCGCCAGTGAACGAACGCGGCTCGAAGACGTCCTGCCAATCGCGCGGGTTCTGCGGGACGATCGTGTCGTTCCCGTTCTCGAGCGTGAGTCGCAGCGACACCGGAGCGCCCACCGAGTCGTTGAACCGCTTGACGCGCACGTTCAGGAACGCCGTCGCGTCCAAGTATTGGTCGGTGCGCCACGTAAACTCGAACGGCGACGCGTAGTCGGTAAGCAGCTGGGTCGTCGAAGTCGTCGCCGGACCCCACTGGAAGATCATCTCCTTGACGTCGCCGACCGAACTCACCGACACCGCGATCGGCACGTCGCCGGTTAGCTCGCCCGAAGGCGCCGAGACGCAGACGGTAAGGCGGTTCGAACGACCACATGCCCCAACCGCGGTCGAGGGAACTGCGGGAACGGTGAGAACGACCGCGCACAGCACTGTGGCGACGCCGATCCGGAACGCGGCCGCCCGGCGGCGTCGGCCGGATCGCCCTCCCACGCTCACGCGTCCGATCCGATACATCCGAACAGCTGGAGCCGCGACGGGTGCACGCTACGTGATCTCCGGTACGGACACGCCGATGCGATGGACCCGTTCGTCGAGCGCGTCCAGGATCGCGCCGTCGATGCGCGTGTCGAACTTCCGGGCGAAGTCCTTGCCTGACGCGAGCATCGGCTCCAGGTCTTCGATGGAGAGGACGTCTGGACGCGGGGAGCGATGTGGAGGAAATCGGACGTACCGCCGATCGTCTCGACAGATATTGAGGGTCGGGTCGTTCAACAAGATCGTGTTGAAGAACGACTCATCCGGAACCCGAGTCCGCCGGTAGTATCGGACGTACTTCGGATTCTCCTGGACGAAGCGATCGACGGCCGCGACGGCTTTGGCCGACAACGTGATCCAGAATCCACCGCGGTAGCAAGGGAACGCCGGCGTGAACGGCGTCCGGATCCGCCGGAACCCCACGTAAACGACGCTTCCGTCAGGGAGAGCCTTCACCGTCACGGGAGTCAGTCGCTTCGAGAGGGCATCGGTGCGACCGCTTGCGGAGGCCCACGCGTGTAGGCGACGAGCAATCACAGACGGCAGCCCCGGAACGCGAAAGTAGCGATAGTAGTAGCGACGTCGCGCCTCCCGAGCGCTTCGCGGCTTCAAACTCTCGACCGGCGATCCGGAGACGAAGCCGTCGTACGGGGTCGAGGCGAGGAACGCCTCGATATCCGGCAATGGTCGGATCGCGTAGTCCTGGCCGGAAAGGACGATGAGCCAATCGAAGTCAACGTTGTCCATGACCCATCGGACGTCCCCCAGGATGATGTCGATGAACGAAAAGTCCCCCCACTCGACGGGATGGCGGCGGTCGAGAATGCGGACACCCGGTAGTCGTGCGAGCCGTCCTCGATCCAGGTGGCTGTCGTACTCACTGTGGTCAACGACGACAGATGACGCTCCATCATGCGCGCTCAGGAGCCGGACGAGCCTCGCCACCTGGTCGGGATTGGTATGGGAGCAGACGAGGAAGGCGATCTTGGTCATCGCACGAATGCGCGAGCGGCGTCCGCGCGAGTTGCCGGAGGGGGCGCCCCCCTCGGCGAGGCGCCTATCCGGGTGACCTGTCCACGACGACGTCGTCGAAGTTCATCGTCCATGTGGAAGCTCCGGCGTCGCCGATGTGAACCATCCCGATCGGCGTCGTTCCGGTATTGGCCGCCCATCCGGTGACGATCCGGTTTCCGTTCAGGTAGAGGGACCACGACCCGGGCGATACGGTTCCGCACAGCTCCACGCGGTTCCACGCGTTCATCGTCATCGCCACACCGGAGGATCGCTGTTCAGCGGAAACGTCCGAGCGTATCCACAGGACACCGGTCGTCGCCGTGTAGACCCGGGCGATCGGGCCGTTGGCCGCGGTCCTCAACCGAAGAAGGGAGGCCGTGCTTCCGAGGCTCGACGGGTTGACTCGAACGCTCATGCAGGCGTCGCCAAACGTCGAACCGAGAGACTTCGTAGCGAACCCGCTGATCGCGCTCACCTCGCCCCGAGCGCTCGGCGGCGACGGATCACCCCGTGAAGCGTCGATCGTGAGCCTCGTGACGGAGGTCCATTTCGAGAAGTTCCCCGTGGAGAAGTCGTCCGCGAAGATCGGTCCCGCGCCGCTCTGAACCACGATCGGGTCCGACGTCGGGCTGGGTGAACTGTCGTTGCCTGCCGCATCCTCGGCGACGACGCGGTAGGTGTGTGTGCTGCCACCGGCCAGGCCGGTGTCCCGGAACGTAACGGGGCTTTGACCGCTGTTGACGGTTCCGACCTGCGTGCCGTCACGGACCACGTGGTACGCAAGCGTCGTGCTGACGGCGTCGGTCGAGCCTGCCCAGGTCAGGTCGATCGTCCCGGGCGAATTGCTCACTCCGCTCGGCTTTCCTGGCGGGGTTGGAGGCGTCGTGTCACCGCCGCCGGTCGCGGGCCCGAACAGGAACATGCCTCGAGACGACCAGTTGTATCCGGCGCTCGCCGGCGAGACGACCGTGGGCGCGCCGCTGGGGACGCCGTTCACGAAGTTCACTGCGTACAGGTTGCCGTCGGTCCTGGCGAAGAAGATCTTGCCGCTCGCCATGGTGACGCCGCTCGCGGTCGCCCAGTTCACGCCTCCCCCGGCGGCGAACCGCTCGGCGCCGACGATGCGACTCTCGGGGGTGAACCATCGCCAGTACAGGTTGGCGTCACCAGCGACTGTGAAGTACAGGCGTCCCCGACCGGCGTCGAAGAACATTCCCGTCACGTTCGCCAGCGGGAAGTTGTTCACGCCGTTCAGGTTGACCGCCTGTGCCGGGCCCACGGTGGTGCCATCGAAGGACCGTGCGATGAGCTGACCGCCGCTCGTTCCGTGATACAGGACGCCGTTGATGATGACGGCGCCGCGTGTCGCGCTCCAATCGATCCCGGGCGTCTGCAGCTGCCCGCGCGAACCGGCGGTCGTTCCGTCGAACGACCGACGGTCGAGGAAGTTCACGGCGCCCGTCCTCTGCGGGGCGTTGTACAACGTTGATGGGAGGTTGTAGACGGCGTTCGCCGGGATGTTCTTGCCGCCTGCGGTCGGGAACATCGCGAGCTTGCGATGGACTTCGCCGGCTACCAAGTCCGTATCGCTCCCCATCCACAGCCCTGCCGGTGTGGAGTACAAGGCGAAAACGCCGACGCCGCGCGCGCGGCCGGGGTTCCACGAGAACGGCACGCCGTTCACCGGATCGAGTGCCGCGATGCCGGGCCGCGACACCGCCCCCGGGCCTGCCGTATCACCCGCGAACGGGTTGTTCATCCAACGCTGGTGGCCACCGACGTAAACCGCCGTCCCGGTGACGGCGACCGCCGACAGCGTGTCGCCACCCGTGTAATCCCGCCACGTCGGAGTGAGGTTGAGGCCCGTCGCCGAGGTCTCCCAGCGCGTCGCCGTGTCGCACAGCGTCCCGCTGTTCGCTCCCCCGAAGAACGCGCCGGTCGTGACGATCACGAAGTACGAGCCGTTCGGCGAGAAATCGACGTCGCGCATGTACGTGTCGAACGCGCTGATCAGGCAGTCGGGCCGGAACCCGTCGGTCTCCCAGTTCGCGACCGTCGCCGGAGACGTGCCCAGGTCGATCATGCCGGCCTGCCACCGCTCGACTCCGCCGATCCTGGTGAAGTTGCCGATGGCAACGAGCTTCCTGCCGTCCGGCGAGATGTCCATCGAATACAGAGACGCGGTCGTCCCCGCCTTGCGCGCGACGGTGATCGGCAGGTTCAGGTTGCCGTCGATCGCACCGCTCGAAACGTTGACCGCACCCAGGTTCCCCCTCGGCGCTCCGGCGAGCCGCGTGAACGCACCTCCGACGTAAAGGAGACTTCCTCGAACGATGAGCTCGCGCACACGGCCGTCGGCCGTCGCGGAGAACGACGACACCCGCTGGCCGTTGGTGACGTTCAGCTTGACGAGCTTGCGAGAGGGCGCACCGTTGACGTTGTTGAAGTTCCCCCCGGCGAAGACGTTGCCGTCGGGCGCTGCCGCGAGCGCGAGCACCGATCCGTCGAGGTTCGGTGCGAAGCCAGTGTCGATCGCGCCCGTAGAAGCGTTGAAAGCGAAGATGTGACTGCGGGCGATGTCGGCGCCGTTCGCGGTTTGACGAACGGCAGTGAAATCGCCACCGACGATCACGCGACTGCCGATCTGGACGATCGCGTTGACCTGACCAGAGACGATATGAGGCGTGAAGTTGACCGGGTCCGCACTCACGACGACCGAGTGCGCGACGTTGACGGCAGTCGCCGGCAGAGCGAGCGTGACAACAGGGGCAATGACGGCGATGATCGCTACCGCCCGGCGCCCAACCCTCCCTACCATTGGAATAGCCCTACCACACACGCCCTCCCCTAAACGCCCTACCTTATGCAAGGTTACCCCCTCCCGAGCACTTATGTTCACGGTGAGTGCACGCCCCCGAGGCGCCGCAACCACCCCACGTTCACGGAGCCGGCGAGCCGATCGAGCGCAAGCGTGCGCCGGAGCCTCCACAGCGCCGGGAGGTACAGGAGTACCCCGACCACAGCGGCCACAGCGAGGGCGAACCCGTCAGAGGCTAGGACAAGCCGCAGTGCGACCGGTATCACGCCGAACACCACGATCGCGGTCAGGCCCACCGAGACTGTCGCCACGCCGACGGGGTGGAGGCCGACGAGACCGTGGACCTGGATCAGGGGGACGAGATTGTTGACCACGATGCTGGCGGCCCAGGCGATCGCCGCGCCCGTGATGCCGAAGCGCGGGATGAGGAGAAGGTTCAAAACCACGTTGACGCCGACCGCGACGGCGGTGTTCAGCAAATTCCAGCTGCTCTTCCCCGCCATCAGGAGCGCGATGTCGACCGGTCCCACGCCCGAGCCGAAGAGCATGGCGACCGCGAGGATCATCAGGGCGTCCCCGGCCCCCACGTAACCCGGACCGAGCACCGAGACCAGCGTGGGGGCGAAGATCGCCAGCATGAGGTAGACGGGCCATCCGAGCGCTATCGACCACGCCGTTCCGATGCGGTACACAGCGGCGGCAGCGTGATGTTCGCGCCGCGCGAGCAGCTCGCTCAGCATCGGCCCCATCGCCTGGATGACGGCTTGAGCCGCGAATCCTCCGAAAACGAGGAACCTCGTGGCCGCTGCGTACACGCCGGCCTCCTGCGTTGACCGCAGCGCGCCGATGAGCAGCGTGTCCAGCCACAGCACGGCGACGGCGAAGAGGCCCGCGAGGCCTCGCGGCGCCGCGAACCGCCAGAATTCGGCGAAGAGAGCACGGCCGGCGCGCGGGGTGGCTGTCGGCACCTGGGCCGGTGTTCCCTTCGGCACTCGGGTCAGCCAAAGGCCGGCGACGAGACAACCGATCGCGTACGGCAGGGCCCACGCGACGACGAGCGCGACCGTTCCTAGGCCTAGGGCCGCGACCCCGAGCGCCAAGATCGGCTGAGCCGCGGCGCGCCCTGACCGGTCGATCACGTTGGTGGGACCCATACGCCCCAGCCCACGCGTCGCTGCGAGGACGACGGCGAAAACCGCCGCCACGGGCACGAACGGCGACACCGCCCGGATGAGGGGCTCGACGGCCGTCTGCGCCACGCCGCTCGTGATGAGTTCGGACAGCGGCCCCGCGAGCGCGGCCATCGCGGCCGCGAGGACCGCCGCGATCGCCAAGACACTCCCCACAGCGATCTGGACGATCGGGCTGACGTGTTCGCTTCGGTCGAGAACGACGAACCGCGGGATCGTTCGAACGAGGCCGATGTCGGCGCCCCACACGGAGAAGGTCGTGGCGAGTGAGAAGAGAGCCACGGTCTCGAAGAATGCACCTACCTCCGCGCGAGTGAACGAGCGTGTCACGACGAACACGAGCGCCAGACCGAACAGCGCCGACGCGACAACGCCGACGAGACTTCCGGCACCACCCCGAGCGAACGTCGTCAGGTACGGATCGGCGGTTGGCTGAACACGTTCGGACGTGCCTCCCGAAGACGTCACGTGCCCCACGAGAACGCGCGCCCGAGATATTCCTCGAGACGCCGGTTCGGCTCGGCAAAATGTTCGCGTAGGCGCTCGAGCGTCGCCGGGGCCATCTCCGCGCCAGATCGTGCGTTGAGCCGGGGGTACTCGCGGTACGAGAGCTCGGCGATGCCGAGGAAGCGCTCGACCTCCCGGAAGCCCTTGTCGGGATCCGCGAAGAACGTGCCGGAGTCGACGACCAGGAGCTGCTCCGTGGGGAAGAGCGCGTGCCATCGCTTCACCTGCTCCAGATAGCGGCCGCGCGCCAAATAGGAGAAGTGCTGATGGGGGAAGCTCACGTACTGCGGATCGCTCCGCATCCGCTCGTCTTCACCTTCGAGCCGCGTCGGCTCCACCTGAAGCGCGTCCTCGAACGCGAGATGCTCGAAACCGCGTGCCACCTCGTGGCGGAAGTGCGAGTACGCGCGTGAGACCGGGTCCCGCAGCATGAGGATCAGCCGGGCGTCGGGAAGCAGCGACCGAACCCGCTCCGGCACGAGCGGGTGGAACACGTAGTACGGACACGCCTCACCGGTCACGACGTGGCCGACACGCCGGGCGCGCCGACGGACGGCCCACTCCGTCGGGAAGTGCGATCGGTACCAACGCACACTGTTCCCGAAGTTGGTGTCGAAGTAGTGAGCTCCCTTGCGACGGAGCGTCACAGTCATGACCTGTGGATGACGCCCCAGGTACCGATACAGCGACGTGGTCCCGGCTCGTTCGGCGCCGATGATCAGAAATGAAGGCAGCAGCCTCGCCGTCGCCGTCGAAATCTCGTAGACGTGGGCGGCGCGTCGAACCGCGGACAGAGCGCGCCGTTTCACGTCGGTCATGGCCGAACCGTATGCGAGTCAAGCGCATGCTCGAGCGAGGCGAACGCTCGCGGAACGGCACGGCCGGCGTCACGCCCTTCCTCCAACCGCAGCAACAGTTCGAAGAGATAGAGGGATAGGAGTCGGCGTTGGTCGGCGTGATCGAGGCCGAGGCGGCCGAGCGTCGTGCGCGATGCATCCAGCGTGTCGGACGCCAGCGAGTTCGCGTCCACGCCGTCTCGCCACCGGAAAAGGAAGCGGTGGTGAAGCACGTCGAGCCCGACCGGGACGCTCCCCCCGCTCCGCTCCCAGTCCCAGACGTCTAGACCCGTCCGAGTTCGCGCCATGTTCCACGGCGTCCAGTCGCCGTGCCACGACCCGAACGCCACGTCGCCGTCGGTGGAGGCGTCGATGAGGGTGTCGAACCGTCGAACCAGGATCGAGCGCCGTTCCTCGTCGTCGAGCGCCTCGATGCGATCACGGACCGCCCGTTCGTACGTACTGCGCGACAGCGGCTCCACGACACGCCCAGTCCGGAACGCGATCTCTCGCACCGCGCCGATCGGCGGAGTGGCGCCGAGGCTCTCCCGTCGGAGCAACGCATGCCGGAGCGGCGAAAGAACGGTGAGATGCGCGCCGCCCACATCGGCCTGGTGGAGGATGCGGGGAACGCGGAAGGTCGCCGGCGGGGACGACAGGAACGAGCGCAAGGTGTCGGCCTCGTTCGACACGAGCCGTTTGGTAAGCGCATCCCATCCAACCTTCGCGTAACCGAGCACGTCGCCTCGCTCCGAGAGGATCTGGAGGACGGGCTTGCGGTTCGGACGGAGCCGCTCGCCGACGAACACCGCGATCTCAACGTGGTTCCCGTCGAAGACCCTACGGATCTCGTCGACAACCGGCGACGAAGTCGCCGCGTCGCCCACGAGCACGTCGAGTCGTGTCCCGATCAGCGTCGCCAACGGAGTGGCGAGCGCCGCCCCGACCAACGCCTTTCGCACGCGAGCCGGCTGCGTCATGCCGTCGTTGAATTGACGAAGCGCCGTGGATGCGGCGCGACGCGAGTGTGCCGGAACCAGCAGTCGAACGTTCCTCGCGCTCGGCAGCGCCTTCAGCGCGGCCACACGCGGACGGTCGCTCTCCGCGTTGCCCGGGATGATGGTGCACCCGGGCCAGACCGCGTCGAGCAACCGAGCTACGTCGGTCGGCGGGCGGCGCCTCGCGAGCGGGGCGGACCCGTTCACTGGTAGTCGGCGTTCACGAGCTCGGGAGCCGGCGTTTCCTCCGCAGACGACGTCTCGCGCATCGCCATGGCGATCCCGATCATCATGATGTGCAGCTGGGTCGGGAGCATGTCGTAGACCACGAGCTGGATGATGGCGATCAACAACATGACGTGGCACCAGAACCGCACGTCGTTCCGAACCGATCGCGTTCGCCACAGCGCATACAGGAACCACGCGACGAACAGAACCGCACCCACGAACCCGTGCGAGACCAGCACCGTCCAGAGCAATCCCTGCGTTCCGACAGGCGGTGCATTGGGATTCCATTTCGACGGCAGCGGTGCCGCGTACCCCAGCAGTGGAGACTCGAGCGCGGAGCGGCCGGCTTCCTCATAGAGCATCGCGCGGCGCTCGTTGCTGTGTCCGATCTGGAGACGGGCGTCGATGAGGTCCTTTAGGGGCGTGAGGATCAACAGGCTCCCCACCACAAGAATTACACCGATGAGCGCGACGACGGCTCGTTCGCGACCCGCGAAGGCCAGTCGCACCGCCGCGTACAACAGACCGATACCGAGGCTTATCCATAGACCGCGGTTGAGCGAGAAGACCACGGGAACCACCGACGCCACCGCCAACACCGCGAGCAGGCTGCGAGCGCCCGGTGATGGGCGCCTGTTCCAGGCAAGAATCACGAACGGGATCAACAGACCGAACGTCGATCCCCAATCGTTCGTGTAGGTGAACGGGGCTGCAGGTCGCGCTACGGCATAGCCGAGGAAGTCATGGATCTGGGCAGCGGCGGGATGAATGATGGTCTGCAAGAAGGCGTCGCTTCGAAGGGACTCCGGCAACATCCGCTCCGCGAGGCTGGTGACGGAGAACGTCGGCGCGAGGACGGCGAGATAACCACCTGCGACGACGATTCCCCAGAACGCAGCGAGGAGCATCGCTAGGCGGCGAGCGGGGAGCCGTTCCCTCGAAAGGTTGAACACGTACAGGAGGAAGATCGTCGCCGACAGGTACAGGCTCGTGCGCCAAACGTAGCCGATCGTCCTACCGGTCCCGACCAGCTGCGTCGAGGATGCGAGGGCCCAGCCGAGGAATGCAACCCAGACGAGGAAGCCGCGAGGGACGACGACGGCCCCACGACGAAGCAGCCAGAACAGCATGGGGACGGCGAAGACCGGCCAGACGAACGCGGCGATCCCCAAGATCCACCAGAGCGGCAGGCCGAGGATAACTGCGTAGATCGGCCACCCCGCAGGCAGGGCAGGCCGGCGAACGGTTGGGGCCTGGATCGCCGTTTCCATCAGACACCCCGACCGTATCGGTGGGCAGCGTCGAGGATCGTTCGAGCCGAGACCACGCCCGTCGAGACGGCGACTGCGGCGAACGCTCGACGGTCGAACGGGTTCGCGCGGAGCGCTTGCCAGGCCCAGCGTCTCGCCTCGGTCGGTCGTTGGGCGGCCGCGTGCGCGAACGCGATCTGGCCGCGAAGCCGCGCGAGGCCTCGTCGTGACCGCGAGAACTCCGGATACCGCTCCAGGAGGTACAACAACGCGTCGACGATCGTGTCCCAGCGGCCGCCGAACCACGACGATCCATCCCAGTGGATGCGCGCGAGCGGACGGCGGACCGCGACGACCGGACCGCGACGTGCTCGCCTCAGGAGCCATTCGTAGTCCTCTCCGTATCCACCAGGGATGTGCTCGTCCACGAGCCCATCGTTCTCGACGAGATCGCGACGCCGCGCCAGGAACGTCGACGGGTGGAGCTCCATGATCCTGGACCCGAGCAGCATGTCGAACGTCACCAGTTCCGCGGGCGCCGTCCGTTTCGTCATGTGGCCATGGAACTCGACGATGACGCCGGTCGTTATGGCGGTCGCGGTGGGGCGGCCGACGAAGCGCTCCACCTGCGTATGCAGCTTGTCGGGGAACCACTCGTCGTCGTCGTCGCAGAACGCCACGAGCTCGTTGTGGGCGGCGAGGATGCCGGTGTTCCGAGCACCGGCAAGACCGGAGCTTCGTCCGTTCTCGATGACCCGGATAGTCCGATCCGCTTGCGAGGCCACCTCGAGCGGTCGTGGTTCGGATTGGTCGAACACGACGAGAACCTCGATCGGCCCTTCGTACCGCTGCGCGAAGATCGCCTGGACCGCGCGAACGACAAGATTCGGTCGATCGCGCGTCGGCACGACGACGGAGACGCCAGGCCAGTGGGCCCGTGTCGGAGCCGCACGCGACGGCGTATTCATCGTCGGCTCACCAGTGGGTATCCGTACCTGGCGAGCAACGGCCACGTGACGGCCGTCGTCACGATCCGATCACCGCGAGGCATGCTCCGCTGCCACGTGTCGTCCGGGTGAAGGGCGACCTCTCCGACGGCGAAGCGCATGGGATTGCCCGACACTGTGTGATCCGGGGCGAACTCCACGACCCCGTTACGAACGACCGTGTCGGTTGGGACGTTCGCCCGCTTCCCGAGCGCGCCAACGATCCGCTCGATCTCTGCCTCCGGATTGCGCACGAGGGACTCATATTTGAGGAACGTCGTGGAAACGCCGGTGGCACGGAGCGCATGGAAAAGTCCGTTCACGATGAGCCACTCGAGACCGGAACGAAAGGGTGTTGTGGTCGGCATGTACGTCGGGGCGGTCGTGACCTCCGGCCTGGCTACCTGCCTCGTCAGCGAGAACGCGACGCCGTGGCTGTCACGGACGAGATGGACGACGTGCAGACGGACGGCGGGCACTCGTCGCAGGACGAACGCTGTCGAGGCGTGCTTCGACGAGTCGACGATGACGTCGGCCCCCGAGACAGCGCGGATCGCCGAAAAGAGCAGAGAAAGCACATCGGCGTAGCGGTCCAGCGTGCGTCCATAGCCGCGTGCCCGGCTACGACCGGCGAGCAGCAATGGGATGTATCTCGTCCGGTCGACCGTCCGTTGGAGTCCCCGGACCTCCAACGGGTCGAGCCGATCCCAGCCGCCGAACGCGCGCGTCCCGACCTCGGTCCAGAACGGACAGTCGTGGAATGGTGCCCCGCAACCGCAGAGCTCATTGCCCGCAACACCGCGTTCCCAGAGGTGAACGACCTCGCCAACCGAGACGAACCCCGGAACGCGGCTCAGCATCCGATGGAGGAGCGTGCTGCCGCTCCGCATCGTCCCGCCTATATATGCGACGTCAACAGCCGTATCCGACGAGGATCCCACCTTTCGACGCTTGTTTCCCCCGGCAACGGCACCCTACCCTTCCCGACGAAGCTGTGAACACGGAGAGGGTTCATCAGACGCGGGGCGTGCGTCGCCCGCGCCTGGGTGGCCGCGGCCGCTCCGTCGCGCTCGGGCGAGGCGTGCTCTAGGTTATGTGCGCAGCAATTCACGGGTAATGACGGGTATTCGCGATCAGCGGGCAGTCCGCAATCAAGCGGGCATCCGTTGGGAGGCAGGGTGACCGACAGATCCTCGTCCGACGATGCCGTTGACCTTCGGATCTACGGGGAGGTCCTTCGGCATCGCTGGCGGCTGATCACCACGATCGCCCTCCTCGTGGTTGTCCTGGCGGGCGTGTACACGTTCTCTCTTCCGGTCGCGTACACGGCCGAGGGGCAGATCCTCGTCGACCCGGGTTCGAGTTCGTCGGGTCTTCGCCCTGACCAGCTGGTCAGCATGGAAACCGAGGCCACGCTCGTCGAGTCGGCAATCATCGCCGCGCGCGTTCGCGACGATCTCGGCACCACGCTGACCTCTCCCGAGCTGATGGAGAACGTGTCCGTCGAAGCCACTCCCGACTCGCTCGTTCTCGATGTCTCCTACACGGCGCCCACGAGGCGGGACGCCGCGAGGACGGCGAATGCGTTCGCCCGTGCGTACCTCTCCTACCGGCGTGAGCGGGCAGAAGACAAGTTGGACGACGAGCGAGCGGAATTGACCGATTTGATGGAGGAGCTCCAGATAGAGCGGGACCAGTACAACGAGGACATCAACGCCACAGACCCAGGAACGATCGAGTACCGCAACGCTCGCCAGCGCCGGGACCTCCTCAACCAGCGGATCGCCAGCCTGTCCATACAGCTGACGGAGATCCCGTTGACGGTCGATCCCGGCGAGGTGATCCTCCCCGCCACGTCGGACGCCGCGGAGCCGAGCCCCAACCACGTGATCAACCTCGCCATCGGATTCTTCCTTGGCGGCTTCGTCGGCGTCGGCGCCGCCTTCGTACGCGAGCGAACGGATGATCGGATCCGGGGCCGAACGGATCTCGAGGCTGCGCTCGGAGCGCCGACGGCCGCCATCATTCCGCGCATGGCGGGGCGCAACCTGCGTCGTGCACCCTACGTCGTCCTCGAAAAGCAGCCCCGAAGCCCCGCGGCCGAGGCCTACCGAACGCTCCGCACGAGCATCATGGCGAGAGGACGACAGCAAGGCATCCGAGTGATCGGCGTCACGGGCGCCGCGATGGGCGAGGGCAAGACGACGACGGCGTCGAACCTCGCGGCGGCGCTGGCGCAGACCGGCCAGAATGTCCTGGCGCTCTCGGCCGACCTGCGCAGGCCCAAGCTGCATCGGTATTTCGCGCTCGACGACGAGCCGGGACTGAGCGATCTCCTTGCCGGCAACGCGTCGTTCGAGAGCGCCGCGAGGAAGGCGGGCGACAACCTTCGCGTCGTGCCGAGCGGATCGCCGACCTCGCAGCCGGCTGAGTTGCTGGAATCGCCAAGGTTAGCGGAGCTCCTGAAACGCGCACGCGAAGCGTTCGACTTCGTCATCGTCGATCTTCCGCCAATCCTCGGGCTCGCCGACACGCTCGTGGTCGCGCCTCTGGTGGACGGCCTCCTCGTCGTCGCGGAGGCCGAGCGGACGACCCAAACCGCGATCCGACACAGCGTCGACCACCTCGTCCAGGTCGGCGCCGTCATCGAGGGGGGCGTCCTAAACAACGTCTCGCCATCGCGGCTTGCTGAGTACCGCTACGGTTACGAATACACCGAGGAGAACGGTTCGTCCCGACGTAGACGAGAAGCGGTCTCGAGCGCAACCAACACTGACGAGCCCGGCGCGAAGGCGACGACGGTGGGTGCGTCGTCGACAGCCACGAAATCGTCGAGAGCCACGAAGTCGTCGACAGCCACGAAGTCTTCGACCAGTCAGAGCAAGCGTTGGACCGCCAAGCCGGCGAGATCCCGACGCGGAAAGTGGTGAATCACCCGGACGGTGGCCCTCCCACCGTCGTCCTCGTGTGCTCGTCGGGCGGCCACCTCGCGCAGCTCTACAACTTGCAGCCTTGGTGGGAACGCTTCCGCCGCGTGTGGGTCACGTTCGACACGGATGACGCCCGTTCGCTGCTCGAGCGCGAAGCTGTCGTGCCCGCGCACCACCCCACTACGCGGAACGTTCACAACCTGATTCGGAACGCGGTCCTCGCCTTGCGGGTGTTCCGCCGGTACCGCCCGCGAGCGATCGTGTCCACGGGCGCAGGCGTCGCGGTGCCGTTCTTCGTGCTCGCTCGACTCTTCGGGGCGAGGACGATCTACATCGAGGTATTCGATCGCATCGACGCCCCGTCGCTCACTGCGAGGCTCTGCTATCCGCTCAGCGACCTGTTCGCCCTGCAGTCGGAGGAGCAGGCGCGATTCTTCCCTCGGGGCCAGGTGGTTGGTGCGCTCGTCTAGTGATGCGGCTGACGCCGAGCGGCCGCTGGTCGTCGTGACGGTCGGAACGGACCACCACCCGTTCGATCGGCTTGTTCGGTGGGTGGATGCGTGGGCCGGTTCGGCGAGGTGGTCAATCGAGTGCTTCATTCAGGTCGGGACGTCGACGGTTACACCTCGCGTGGCGGCATGGGCATCGTACGTATCACGTGACGAGCTTCGTTCCCTGATGTCGAACGCAGCCGCCGTCGTGTGCCACGGTGGGCCGGCCACGATCATGGATTGCCGGCGGGCGGGAGTAAAGCCCGTCGTGGTGCCCAGGCGCCGGGCACTCGGTGAGCATGTCGACGACCATCAGCTGCTGTTCGCGCGTCGCGCCGCGCGGGCGGGTGATGTCGACCTCGTCGAATCGGAAGAGCAGTTGAGAGCGATCCTGGATATCGCGCTCTCCGAGCCGGGCGCTCGTCGGATCGAGAGATCCGACCATGGCGATCTCGCCGCATCCATCCGTCGCTTCCAAGCGCTCGCGGATCCGCTCCTCGGTCTGGAGGTCACACCCCAATCCAAATCGGACAAACGTGTGGAGTCTGTCGCTAGTAGGCGCCGCGGGCGGTGATCACAGCGGGGATCGTTCGGACGATCAACTCAAGGTCACGTCGCAGCGTCCACGTGGAGATGTATTCCAGATCCATCTCCACCCACGTGTCGTAGTCGAGGTTCGAACGCCCGCTCACTTGCCAGATGCACGTCAGTCCGGGCTTCACCGAGAGCCGGCCCCGCTCACGCGGCCCGAACACCGCGTACTCCTCGGGGAGCGGCGGCCGCGGTCCGACCAGGCTCATGTCGCCGAGCAATACGTTGAACAACTGGGGAAGCTCGTCGAGCGACGAGGCTCGAAGCCACCGTCCAACGCGCGTGAGCCTCGGGTCCTGGCGGATCTTGAACACCGGGCCGCGGACCTCGTTCATCTCCAGCAACTGATCGCGTGTCAAGCCGTGCCGGACCCGCATCGAGCGAAACTTGTACATTCGGAACGGACGGCCATCGCGCCCCATCCGCTCCTGCACGTACAGGGCGGGTCCC
Organism: Actinomycetota bacterium; assembly: GCA_035640355.1. Classification (NCBI taxonomy): domain Bacteria; kingdom Bacillati; phylum Actinomycetota; species Actinomycetota bacterium. Next base: position 33,435 of record DASQWI010000008.1, on the reverse strand, counting down.
GCGGACGTGAGCCTGACCGCACCTGCGATCAGCATTAAGACCGGCAACAGCAGGAGCAGAAACGCGAGGCTGATCGCCACGTCGATCGTCCGCTTCACGACAAGTTGCCAGGGTGCTGCAACGAGGAGTCCGATACGGCCGGCGTCGCGTTCTCCCGCGACGAGCTCGAGTGAGGGCCTTGTAAGGGGTGGAGCTGCCGGCCGGGCTACCGCGATCGCTTCGGCGGCCTGGATGTCCGGCAGTTCCTCCTGCATGCATCCCCCTCGCGCCGCAACCGACGCAACCCCAAGCGTCACCGACCCGGCCGTTCGGCCTACGGCGCCCCTGACGTTAACCCGTTCGGCCGACGTAGTGCACTGTACGTGTTTCGGGGGACACATTTCCCGGTTGCTCAACGTTCAAACACGCAAGCGCCGAGAAGGGCATGCCGCGAGTTGCTCGGGACGCCTAAGTAGCATTGGCCGTCCCCACCCCTGTACAACCGGAGACCTGTGTCGGAGCCACGAACGCCGCCAAGAGGGCAAGTCGCCGAGGCAAGAGACCGGCCGCGCCCGCAGCGACGCCGCCGGGCCAAGATCGCACTCCTGGTGGCAGTGGCCGTCCTCGCCACGCTCGGCGTTTCGCTCGCCTTCACGATGCTCTCCGTCCGCCAAGACCTCGAGCAGGGGCGAGCCGCGATGGAGCAGGGCCGGAGCCATCTGCTCGCCGGAGATGTGCAGGCTGCGGCAACGTCGTTCCGCGAAGGACGCGCCTCGTTCGCGAACGCGGAGGATGCGGCGAACGGTCCCATTGTTAACGCCGCCGGATGGATACCGGGCATCGGCCGCACGAGTGACGCGGTTAGGACGATGGCAGCGTCGGCGGGGACGGCGGCCGACGCCGCTATCGTCCTTACCGACGCGATCGCGTCCGTCCCTGAAGGTCTGGCCGGACTCACGCCCAGGGCCGGAGCGCTCCCGCTCGACACGCTCGTCCCGCTCGCCGAGGCGGCTCGACGCGCGGACGCTCTCATGGGCGAGGCTGCCGCTCGGCTGGCGCACACGACCGACTCGCTCGTCTTGGAGCCCGTTGCCGGCGCCCTGCGCGACGCGGACGAAGAGGCCGCCGAGATCCGAGGCGAGATCCATGCCCTCGCCCTTCTCCTACACGGGCTCCCCCGGTTCCTCGGAGCGGATCACGCGCGCACGTACTTCTTCGGAGCGCAGAACCCGGCGGAGCTTCGCGGGACGGGCGGCCTTATCGGCGCGTATTCGCTCCTCCGGATCGAAGACGGGAAGTTCCACTTCTCACCGTTCAAGCAGATACACCGTCTGGCGCAGTCCCCGGGCCTGCCGTCACCGAACGAGGGCTTCGCGGCATACGAGCAGTTCAGAAAGCACGGGCTGTTCTGGACGGCTATCAACGTGATGCCGGACTTCCCGTCCGTTTCGCAGGCGATCATCGCCTCGTACGAGGCGGCCACGGGGACGCGGCTCGACGGCGTCATCGTGGCGGATCCGTTCGCGCTCGCCGCACTGCTCGAGGCCACCGGACCCGTGAAGGTCCCCGGGTACGGCGTGTCCGTCGATGCGGAGAACGTCGTGCCGTTCACGACGAACGAGGCCTACTCGCTGTTCGGCGACCCCACGCAACGAAAGCGCATCCTGGGCGACGTCGCCAGGGCGGCGTTCAAGCGATTCGTCGAGCAGCCGTCCACGGACGTCGACGACCTTCGAAAGCTCGTCGACGCCGCATCTGGTCGGCATCTCCTCGTCTACTCGGTCGACCGCGACATGCAGGAGGGCCTCGCGGACACGCCCGTCGGTGGCACGCTCCGGCCACCGAGGGCCGACGACGATCTCGTGTCCGTCGTGGTAACGAGCGCCGCGGGCTCCAAGGTCGACTACTTCCAAGAGCGCGACGTGTCGTACGCAGTCGCGCTCGATGACGACGGGAGCGCCAACGCCGTGCTCGACCTCACGCTCCGCAACCACGCGCCCACGTCAGGAGAGCCGTCATACGTGATCGGACCGTTCCCGCAGAGCGGCGCGTACTTCGGGCCGATCCTCCGCACCATCGAGGCCGGTGAGAGCGTGGCGCTGTCAACCGTCTATTGCGGAACGGACTGCGTGCCGGTGGAGAACGGAGCCGAGCTCGATGGATCGCCGATAGACGTGCAGTTTGGGGTGGATTTCGGTCAACGCTACATTCGCCACTACTACGCGGTCCCGAGCGGCGACGCACAAGCACTCCACCTGACCTGGGACGACCCGGCTGCGTGGGAGGGGAACAGCTCCGGCGGCGTTTTCCGGATGACCTTCGCCAGTCAGGTAACCGTTCGCCCGTCCACGCTCGAGATCCGCGTCGAGCCGCCCGAAGGGATGCAGATCACGTCAGTGACGGCTCCGCTTACGGTCCGCGGCGGTGCAGCCGTCTACAGAGGGGGAGCCGCGCCACGCCTGGACGTCGAGGTCGAGTTCGGACCGTCACTTCCGGTCAGGCTGTGGCGCAACACGCTGCGGTTCCTCAACGCCCGAGTCTTCGACCTCTGATCGGAAGACGACCTACGCGAAGACGCCCTGAATCGAGCAGCGGTCGCTGCGCGTCATAGCGGTGCGAGCTACTTCGCGCCTGCGCGTGCGCGGCGCCGGCCCAGCACGTACACCGTCAGGCCGACCGCGAGGAGCGCGGCCGCGAGCACCATCCACAGCGTGACCTCAGAACCGGTGAACGCCACGCCGCCGGGGGCCTGAACCACGTTCTCGGGGGCGCGAGCGATGACTTGCGGACCCACGTCCGTGCCAGGCGGAACGACCGACTGGGCCAGCGCAGGCATCGCCGTGAGCAGCGTCACGGACAAAGCACCGATGAGCGCGTACCCGAACCTCTTCACACCTACCACCCTCTCCTTCGCGACTTCGGCGTGGGAACGTTACCCACACCCTACGCCGTTCATACTCACGCTTGCAACGACGTCAAGCAGTCGTCAAGGCGCGGACCCACTCGATCGTGCGCTCGAGACCGTCGGCGAGCCGGACGCGAGGCATCCACCCGAGCGCCGTCGTGGCCTTGCGGATATCCGGGCATCGAACGTCCGGATCGTCGACGGGCCGGTCGACGAAGACGACGTCGGAACGACTGCCGGCGAGCGAGGTGATCGTCCGTGCCAGGTCGAGGACCTTCACCTCCTCGGGATTTCCCAGGTTCACCGGTTCGGCGACGACGTCCGACGTCAGGAGCCGCCAGATGCCCTCCACCAGGTCCTCGACATAGCAGAGCGATCGCGTCTGCGAGCCGTCGCCGTGCACCGTCAACGGCGATCCTTGGAGGGCCTGATCGATGAACGTCGGCACGGCACGGCCGTCGCGGCGGCGCATGCGGGGGCCGTACGTGTTGAAGATGCGGACGATCTTGACGGGCACACGGTGCGACCGGTGGTAGGCCATCACCATCGCCTCCGCGTACCGCTTGGCCTCGTCGTAGACGCCGCGCGGCCCGATGGGGTTCACGTGCCCCCAGTACGTCTCGGGCTGCGGGTGAACCTGTGGGTTCCCGTAGACCTCCGACGTCGACGCCAGGAGCAGACCCGCATGCTTCGCCTTCGCCAGCCCCAGCGCGCGGAGCGTCCCCAACGCCCCGACCTTCAGCGTCTGGATCGGATACGCCAGATAGTCCGTCGGAGACGCCGGCGACGCCAAGTGGAGGACCCAATCGAGATCGCCGTCGACGTGGAGGTAGTTCGTCACGTCGTATTGCTCGAATCGGAACCGCCCGTTCGATAGCGCATCGCCGAGGTTCTCCGCCCGGCCGGTGAGGAGCGAGTCGAAGCCGATCACATCCCAGCCTTCGCCAAGCAGTCGATCGGATAGGTGCGATCCGAGAAATCCCGCCGCCCCCGTCACAAGCGCTCGAGGCATCAGCCGCCCTCGGAAAGGGACGCCCGACCGGTCCCGTGGTACACGAAGCCATATGCCCGCATGATCTGAGGGTCGAACATGTTCCGGCCGTCGACGACGATGGGGTGCACCATCAGCTCCTTCGCCCGTGGCAGGTCGATCGAGCGGAACTCGTCCCAGTCCGTGCACACGACCATGCAGTGAGCGCCGTCGAGGGCGTCGTAGACGCTCGGCGCCACCTCGAGATCGGGCACCTCCGATTTCGCGTTCGCCCCGGCTTCGGGGTCGTATCCGACCGTCGCCGCGCCTTCGGCAATCAGACGGCGCGCCAGCGACAGCGCTGGCGACAGGCGGACATCGTCCGTTCGAGGCTTGAACGAGAGGCCGAGCAGCGCGACGCGCTTGTCCTCGAGGTTCCACAAGGCGTCCCGAACCTTCTCGACGGCCACGTCGATCGCCTCGTTATTGATCCGCTCCACCTCACGAAGCAGGCCGAAGTCATAGCCGAGGCGAGACGACAGCCGGTCGAACGCCTGGAGGTCCTTCGGGAAGCAGTACCCGCCCCAACCGAGTCCCGCGTCCAGGAACGCTCGTCCGATGCGGGGGTCAGATCCCATCACGTCGGCGACCGCGGTCACGTCGGCCCCCGCGAGCTCGCAGACGCGCGCAAGCGCGTTGGCGTACGAGACCTTCAGCGCCAAGAACGCGTTACTCGCGTGCTTCGCGAGCTCGGCGGTCTCGATGTCCGTCTCGATCAGCTTCGCCCCGTCACGGATCAACGGCTCGTAGAGCCGGCGCATCGTCTCGAAGCCGCGCGCGGATCGCGCACCGACGAGGATCCGGTCAGGATGGAACGAGTCCTCCACGGCTTGACCCTCGCGGAGGAACTCGGGATTCGACACGACCTCGATGTCCTCGGCCAGGTCGGACCGCGTCATCCTCAGCACCTGACGCAGCCGCTGCGCCGTCCCCGCCGGCACGGTCGACTTCTTGACGACGACGACCCCCGGCGAGAGATGCGGCGCGATCCCACGGGCCGATCGCTCCACGGCGACGAGGTTCGCGTCTCCGGACGCTCGGGCGGGGGTGCCGACGCAGAGGAAGACGACCTCTGCCGACGGGATCGCCTCGGCGGCGTCGACGGAGAACCGAAGGCGGCCAGTACGCGCTCCGCGTTCGATAAGTTCGGCGAGCCCAGGCTCGAAGAATGGCGTGGTGCCTCGTTGGAGCCCGCGAATCTTCTCCTCGTCCTCGTCGACACCGACGACGTCGTGCTCGAACGACGCCAGGGTTGCCGCAGTGGGCAATCCAACATGACCGGTACCGACGACGACGACTCGCATTGCGACCCCTTACCCGGCCCAGGACGGAGCCAGGCATCGTACCGAGGGAGATGCGCCCTGGCTGTAGGCCGTTAGTCCGAGCTTGTCCCCCATTCGTCGTACATCCTCCCGCCTACATTCGTATTCGTCCATCGTCCAAAGGTTAGGGTTGCGAGAACGCTGTGCGCGTCCTACCCTCAGCCTCGGTTTTACGTAGGGACAACGGCGGAAAACGTTCGGAGGACCGGCCGAGGTCGTTCGACGGAGGAAGCGGAATTTCGCAACCTTCCCCCCGGTCGGGCCGTTCCCTCTTTACCGAGGGTGACGGTCGAACGCAGCATCAGACGGGTATACGACGTCGGATGACCGCCGTGGCAGCCGGCTCCACGCGCACGACGTAATACCCGTATTGACGAGATCCGGAGGTTCACCCGATGACGGCCCGCCGATGACAGCCCGCCAGACCGTGCCTCGGATCACGGACGAGGTCATCGTCCTCCCCCAGCCGGACGTCGACTCCACCGTCGACCTAACTGGCGTAGTCCTTCCTCCCGACGGCATGCCGGTCGATGGGTCCGTCGAGCACACCGTGGGCACCAACACGCTTGCCCGGTACCGGTCCCTCGGATTCCTCCTGCTGCCCCTCGACGTGTTGTGCCTAACGGTGGCCCTGTTGGTCGCACACGCCCTGCGCTTCGGGGTCGTCCCTGAATGGGAGTACCTCGTACAGATCGCCCTCGGTGGGATGTTGTGGCCGGCCGTGTTCCACGCCCTCGGCCTCTATGCGCCGCACCTTTTGTCCGCATTGGAGGAATTCCGACGCACGGCGATCGCCGTCGGGATCGGCATCGTGCTTCTGATCCTGCTGACGTTCTGGACCGAGGTGTACCTATCGCGGTCGTGGATGGCGATCACGTTTGGCATCGCTCTGGTGCTCGAGCTCACGACGAGAATGGTCGTGCGCCGATACGTGGCGCGCCTACGCGCGACAGACTTGCTCACGATGCGCACGCTCATCATCGGAAGCGGCGATCAGGTGCAGGAACCGCTCGAAGCCCTCGGGACGCCGGGATCGGGCTTTCTGCCGCTTGGATGGATCGACGCGAACAGCCCGATCATCGCGTCCGCGTCCGTCTCGACGAACGAACGCGTTAGGCGTTTTCGATCCGTGTTCCGGGAGTACCAACCCGACTGCGTCTTCATGGCGTCGACGACGATTGGCCGGCGTCAGATGCTCGCTCTGATGCAAGCCGCGCGGCAAGAGGGGATCATCGTGCGGATCTACACGCACCTGTCGGGTGTCCTCGCCTCGCGGCTGACCGCGCAGCCGCTCGGTAACGAAGGCGTCGTGTTGAGCATGAAGCCGGCAGGCCTTTCGGCTTCCCAGCGGTTCATAAAGCGCGGCATCGACATCGGACTCGCTGCCATCGGCCTCATCGTGACTTCGCCCGTCGTTCTCGTTGCGGCGATCGCGATCCGAGTCACTTCTGGCTCGCCGGTGCTGTTCAAGCAGAAGCGTGTGACAGAGGGAGCGCGCACGTTCGTGATGTACAAGTTCCGGACGATGGCGAACGGCGCCGAACAGCTCGCCGAAGTGAACGGGTTCAACACGTCAGCGCCGTTTTTCAAGCTCGGAGGCGACGACCCGAGACTAACCAAGGTTGGCAAGATCCTGCGTCGGTGGAGCATCGACGAGTTCCCTCAGCTGTTCAACGTGCTGATTGGCGACATGAGCCTCGTCGGTCCGCGGCCACTCCCGGCCCAGCAGGTCTCCGCGAACATCGAGTTGCTCGGTCCTCGACACGAGGTTCGGTCGGGGATCACGGGATGGTGGCAGATCCAGGGGCGATCGGACGTCGAGGATCACGAGGACGCGATCCGGATGGACCACTTCTACATCGAAAACTGGTCGCCCGTCCTCGACGCCTACATCCTGCTGCGGACGATCGGCGCGCTCCTCATGCGCAAAGGGGCCTACTGACGGATGTCTGCCACAACGACTGCCGTGGGTTTGCCTTGGGTCGAACGCGTCCTCGGACAGCGCGTCGATCCCGTTAGCAAGGCGCGAGCAGCCGAGGCCGTCGTAGAGCGAGCGCTCGACGGCGAGCCCGGCGCATACGTGTGCCTAACGAACGTGCACACGACTGTGGAGTCCCAGCGTTCGGCGGCGTTGAGGGCCGCGGTCGACGGGGCGTATCTGTCGGTTCCCGACGGGATGCCGCTCGCCTGGATCCTCCGCCGCCGCGGCCACATCCAGACGGAGAAGGTGACGGGGATCGAGTTCATCCCCGCGGTCGCCTCGATCGGTGTCGACCGAGGGCTGCGGCATTTCTTCTACGGCGGCGCGCCCGGCGTTGCAGTTAGTGCCGGACTCCGCCTCGAGAACCTCGTGCCCGGCGTCACCATCGTCGGTGCCGCGTCTCCACCGTTCGCCGAGGCACACGGCGGTTGGCCCGTCGATGAATTGGAGCACGAGCTCCGGCGGACGCGGCCCCACGTGCTGTGGATCGGCCTGGGCGCCCCCAAGCAGGAGCTGCTGATGGCCGAGTTGGCCGAACGCGTCGACGTCCCTGTCATGGTGGGAGTGGGCGCGGCGTTCGACTACCTCGCGGGCACGAAGGCCGCTGCCCCGACCGCCCTGCGTCACATCGGGCTGGAATGGCTGTTCCGCTTGGCAGTCGAGCCGCGTCGCCTCGCACGCAGGTACATCGTCGGCAACGCCATTTTCCTATGGCTCTTGGCCCGTGACGCGCTCAGGCGGCGGCTTCGAAGCCGCGGCCGACACGAAGGCACCGAACGTGTTGGAGCCCACGACCGCAGTTCGACCTAACCGAGGAGCGACATGCCCGAAACCCCATCGACCCCGCTGCTGATCACCTACCTGGACGCGCTACACAAGGTCCTCGACGCGATCGACGTCGATGCCGTGGAACGCCTCGTTGCGCGGCTGCGCCTGGCGCGGGAAGAGGGCGCGACCGTGTTCGTCGCGGGGAACGGAGGCAGCGCAGCGACGGCAGCACACTGGGTGAACGACCTTTGCAAGGCGACGAGAGCCGCTGGGCGCCCCTCGATCCGTGCCGTCAGCCTCACCGACAACGCCTCGTTCGTCACAGCGCTCGCCAACGACGAGGGCTACGACCGTGTCTTCGCCGGCCAGCTGGAGAACTTCGCGCAGGCGGGCGACGTGCTCGTCGTGATCTCTGCAAGCGGAAACTCTCCGAATCTCGTCCGCGCCGTCGATACTGCCAGGGAGCACGGCGTCACGACGATCGCGCTGCTCGGGTTCGACGGAGGGATCCTCAAGGAGGCTGTCGACGACTTCGTTTGGCTGCCAACGGACGTCGGTGCGTACGGCCTCGCCGAGACTGGCCACTCCGCCGTGACGGATATCGTCACCTCCTATCTCATCGCGGACAACACGAGCGGGCGAAACGCGCTGCGGCGGTGACGGTGGAGGCACCACCGAGCTACACGGATCGGCCGACGCAGGCCGTCGTTCTCGCGGGGGGGCGTGGGACGCGCATGCTCCCCTTCACGCAGACGCGCCCGAAACCGATGATCGAATTCCACGGCAAACCATTCCTGGAATACGTCGTCGAGCTCCTGCGTGATCAGGGGTTCGAGCGCATCCTGATGCTCCTCGGGTACCTGCCGCACGTGATCGAAGGTCACTTCGGAGACGGTCACAGATGGGGCGTCTCGATCTCGTACTCCACCACGGACCCAGAGGCGCTCACGGTCCATCGTGTGCGCGTAGCGGAATCGCTTCTCGACGATCTGTTCCTGCTCCTTTACTGCGACAACTACTGGCCGCTCCAGATGGATCGCGTCTGGACGTCGTTTGTGAAATCGGGGGCAGCAGCTCAGATCACCGTCTACAGCAACAAGGACGGCTACTCGAGAGACAGCGTCATCGTCGATGACAACGGCACGGTGACGACCTTCGACAGATCCCGAACGACACCAGGCCTCAAAGGCGTCGAGATCAGTTATGCGATCGTGCCGAAGTCCGTACTCGAACTGTTCCCGGAAGGAGACATGCTGTTCGAGGAGGCCGTCTATCCGTCGCTCGTCGCGCAGCGGCAGCTCTCGGCGTTCGTGTCGGATCACCGGTATTACAGCGTGGGCTCGCACGAGCGCCTCCCGCTGACCGATGCGTTCCTTGCTATGACGCCGACGGTGATCGTGGACCGCGACGGAGTCCTGAACGACAAGCCTGCACGCGCACGGTACGTCACGAGCACGGACGAGTTCAGGTGGCTTCCCGGCGCTCTGGAAGCGCTCCGATCACTGCGCTCGGCCCGCTACCGCGTCATCGTCGTCTCGAACCAGGCGGGGATCGGACGCGGCCTCATGTCGGAGGTCGATCTCGAAGCGATCCACGCGAAGATGCGCGCCGACGCCGAGGCCGCCGGCGGGAGGATCGACGGGACATATCACTGCCCACACGACTGGAACGCGGGCTGCGAGTGTCGCAAGCCGCGGCCGGGAATGCTGTTCCAGGCGCAACGTGACCACCACCTCGATCTGACGAGGACGTGGTTCCTCGGGGACGACGACCGCGACGCAGAAGCCGCCCGAGCGGCGGGCTGTCGTTTCGCTATGGTCACGGAACGGTCGTCGCTACTCCACCTGACCCGCGCGTTGATCGACGGAACCCTGGAGCCATCGTGACGAAATCGACCCGCCTACCCGTGCTCGTGACCGGGCACCGCGGTTACATCGGGTCCGTGATGGTCCGCCACCTGCTCGAGGCCGGCTACGACGTAGTTGGCATGGACATCGGGTACTTCGACGACTGCACGTTCGTCCCGGACCCCGTCGATGTCCCAACCATCGAGAAGGACATCCGGGATGTCGTGCCGGAAGATCTGAGGTCGCTCTACGCCGTCATCCACCTCGCCGCGCTGAGCAACGACCCGATCGGCAACCTGGACCAGCGTTGGACGGAGCAGATCAACCTCAGCGCGTCTGTGCGGCTCGCCGAGCTGGCGCGAGAGGCAGACGTCCGCCGCTTCCTGTTCTCCTCGTCCTGCATCATGTACGGGATGTCTTCGGCCGACGAGGTCGACGAGATGTCCCCGCTCGCGCCCCAGACCGAGTACGCGAGGTCGAAGGTCGACGCGGAGCAGGCCATCGCCGAGCTTGCGGGCGATCGGTTCTCACCGGTTTTCCTTCGAAACGGCACCGTGTACGGCGTCTCGCCGCGGATGCGGTTCGACACTGTCTTCAACGACCTCTTGGGCTCGGCGTCCGCGACGGGCAAAGTGACGGTGTTCAGCGACGGGAAGCCGTGGCGGCCCGTCGTCCACGTGGAGGACGTCGCTCGCGCCTTCGTAGCGGTTCTCGAGGCTCCGACGGAAGTGATCCACGGGCAGGCGTTCAACACGGGAGCGAACCACCTCAACCACCAGGTGATCGAGCTGGCAGAGATCGCGACCGCGACGGTTCCTGGCTCCGAGCTCGCCGTCCAAGCACGCGGCGACGCCGATCAGCGAACGTACCGAGCGAACTTCGATAAGTTCGCGAGGACGTTCCCGGACTTCGAGTTCCGGTGGGACGCGAAGTCCGGAGCGCACGATCTGTACGAATCGTTTCGCCGAGTGGGGCTTACGGAAGCGATGTACCGGGATCCCCGGTTTACGCGCCTTTCGTGGTTGCGGAGCCTTCTCTCCGACGGGCGGCTCGACGGGCACCTCAGATGGGCGCGCGCAGAGGCGACATCGTGATCGATGGCGTGAGGATCATCCCGCTCCGGCAGATCGTCGACGAGCGCGGGAAGATCATGCACATGCTGAAGGCGACGGACGAGCACTTCATCGCGTTCGGGGAGATCTACTTCTCAACCGCGTGGCCCGGCGCGATCAAGGGCTGGCACGTGCATCGCTCGATGACGGTTAACAACGCCGTCGTCTCCGGCCGGGCGAAGCTCGTGATGTACGACCTGCGTGAGAGCTCGCCGACGAGAGGGGAGCTCCAGGAGGTGTTCATCGGCGAGGACAACTACTCTCTCGTCCAGATCCCCCCGGGTATTGCCAATGGATACAAGGCCTACGGCGACAAGCCCGTGATCCTCGCCAACTGCGCCACCGAGCCTCACGACCCCGAGGAGATCGAGCGGATCGACCCGTTCACTTCCGACATCCCCTATGACTGGTCGTTGCGCCATGGCTAGCTTCGCCCCGAGGATCATCGTGACCCGGACCCCCCTCCGTGTGAGCTTCGCGGGCGGCGGGAGTGACCTGCCGGCGTTCTATGAACGCGAGTTCGGCGCCGTCTTCAGCACGGCGATCTCCAGCTACGTCTGGGTCACGATCAAACCTCACAGCGAGCTCTTCTTCGAGCCCATACGACTGAACTACTCCAAGAGCGAAGAGGTCCAGTCGATCGAGGAGATCGAGAACGACATCGCGAGAGAGTGCCTGAAGTTCCTGGATATCGATCCGCCCATCTACATCAGCACCGTCGGCGATCTCCCGGCGTCTTCAGGGCTGGGCGGCTCGAGCTCCTTCGCCGTAGGTCTGCTCAACGCGTTGCACGCATATCGAGGGGAACGAGTGGGTCCCGGCCGCCTCGCGGAGGAGGCCTCACATATCGAGATCGACGTCTTGAAGCAGCCGATCGGCAAGCAGGACCAATACGCCTCGGCGTTCGGAGGCCTCAACTACTTCGCGTTCAAGTCCGACGGCTCGGTCATGGTGGAACAGAAGCATGTCAGCGACGACACCATTCAGGGGCTGTTCGGGAGTCTCGTGATGTTCTGGACCGGCCACCAGCGTTCGGCGGAGTCCGTACTCGCCGAACAGCAGCGCAACACCGAGCACAAGATGGAGCTGCTGCGGAAGATGCGTGACCACGCCCAGGAGCTCCAGACGATCGCCTCTAACGGGCGTCTGGATGTCCTCGACTTCGGCCGGGTGCTCGATGAGGGGTGGCACCTGAAACGCGAGCTCGCGAGCACGATCACCACTTCCCAGATCGACGGGTGGTACGAGCGCGCGACCGATGCTGGGGCGATCGGCGGAAAGCTTTGCGGCGCAGGCGGCGGTGGGTTCCTTCTATTCGTCGTCGAGCCCGAGAAGAAGGCGCGGGTGCGCGAGGCATTGTCGGAGTTGATGGAGGTGCCGATCGAACACGAGGTCCACGGCTCGCAGATCATCGTCCCGGCGGCGGGCTGAGATGCTCACGCTCGGCTCGACTCGCACCATCGAGGCGTGCATCGTCTGCGGGTCGAACGACCTGAAGCCGTTCCTGGATCTCGGCTCGACCCCACTAGCGAACCGGTTCCTCACGCGCGAGGAACTCGAGATGCCGGAGCCCGCATACCCGCTCCGCGTTGCGTACTGCACCGATTGCTCTCACGTCCAGCTGTCCGAGGTCGTGCCGCCCAGGGACATGTTCGAGGACTACCTGTACGTCTCTTCGGCGTCGGACACGCTCCGAGGACACCTGTTCGATCTCAGCGCGATCATGAGCGACCGCCGCGGGCTGACCACAGACGATCTAGTCGTCGACATCGGTTGCAACGACGGTGCTTTACTGGAGGGGTTTCAACGCTTCGGCGTCCGGACGCTCGGCGTCGATCCGGCCAAGAACCTCGCCGATCTGGCACGAGATACCGGCATCGAGCGATACGTCGATCTGTTCGACTCGCGCTCGGCCGACGAGATCGTCGACCGGTGGGGGCGGGCTGCGCTCATCATGGCGACGAACACGTTCCCGCACATCCCCGATCTCCACGACTTCATGGAGGGGATCGAGAAGGCGCTCCAGCCCGGTGGTGCCTTCGTCATCGAAGCCCACTACCTGCTCGACATGATCGAACAGGGAGCTTTCGACACCATCTACCACGAGCATGTGTCGTACTGGTCCCTGGGTCCATTGATGCGCCTGCTCGAGCAGCATGGGTTCCAGGTCGTCGACGCGGAACGGGTTCCCCTTCATCACGGGCAGCTTCGGGTCACGATGCAGCGGAACGGCGAGCGAGACCCCGACGCTCGAGTTGAACAGATCCTGGCCGTCGAACGAGAGCGCGGCCTCGGGCGCAAACAAACGTTCGAGGCGTTCGCGGAACGAACGGCGAACGTGAAGCGAGTCCTGTCTCGGATGCTGGAGGATCGACGAAGCGCGGGGGTTCGCGTGGTCGGGTATGGCGCCCCGGCCAAGGGCAATACCCTTCTGAGCTACCTCGAGATCGGCCCTGACAAGATCGGATACATCGTCGACCGCAGCCCGCTCAAACAGGGACGATTCACTCCGGGATCGCACATACCGATCGTGCCCGTGGAGCGACTCCTTAAGGATCAACCCGATGCGGTCGTGCTCTTCGCGTGGAACTTCGTCGACGAGATCGTGCAGCAGCAGGTCGAGTACCGTAGGCGTGGGGGGCGCTTCATCGTGCCGATCCCCACGCCGTTCGAACTGACGCACGAGGACATCGAGGCAGTCTCGGCGCGCTGAGTCGATGCGCGACTTCCTTCACGGCTTCGACCCGGGCACGAGCGGCTCGCGCATGTTCGGGTTCGTCGAGGAGCTGTTCCCGATCTGTCGAAGCATCACCGGCGACGGTCTCCGCGAAACGTTGCGCCGCATCGCGAAGCGAGTCCCGATGGACGTTCACGAGGTCCAGACGGGCACGCACGTATTCGATTGGACGGTGCCGAACGAGTGGAACATCCGCGATGCGTACATCGCCGATCAGGATGGACGTCGTGTGGTCGACTTCCGCCAGCACAACCTTCATGTCGTTGGCTACAGCGTTCCCGTCGATGCACGCATGTCGCTGTCGGAGCTCAAGGAGCACGTGCACACGCTTCCCGATCAGCCCGATGTGATCCCCTACCGGACCTCCTACTACTCGGAGGCATGGGGGTTTTGCATGCAGGATGAGCGACTGCAGCAGCTTGCCGACGGCGATTACGACGTCCGGATCGACTCGTCGCTCGAGCCTGGGAGCTTGACGTACGGCGAGGTGGTGTTGCCGGGTGGCACGGAGGAGGAGGTCCTGATCTCGTCCCACTGCTGCCACCCGTCGTTGGCCAACGACAACTTGTCCGGCATCGCCCTCGCGACGCAGTTGATCGAGCACCTCCAAGACATGTCACTTCGGTACTCGTACCGGTTCCTGTTCGTGCCGGGCACGATTGGACCGATCACCTGGCTCGCGTCCAACGAAGATCGGGTTCACCGGATCAAACACGGCCTCGTCGTGACGGGAGTCGGCGCGCCCGGAGCATTCACGTACAAGAGGAGCCGTCGCGGCGACGCGCCGATCGATCGGGCCGCCGCTCACGTCCTCCAGCACTCGGGTTACGCCTACCGGATCGTCGACTTCTCCCCATACGGGTACGACGAAAGGCAGTACTGCTCTCCGGGCTTCGACCTTCCCGTCGGATCGCTGACTCGGGGGCTGCATGGCGAGTATCCCGAGTACCACACGTCGAGCGACGACCTGGATTTCGTCCGGCCTGCCGCTCTGGCGGAATCCCTCCGCATCTACCTCGAAATCATCGACGTGCTCGAGAACGACGGGATCTGCGTCAACCTGAGCCCGAAAGGCGAGCCCCAGCTCGGGAAGCGCGGATTGTACCCGAGTGTTGGGGCGCAAGGCGTTTCAGCCGAACTCATGGGGCGGCTGTGGGTTCTCAACCTCTCTGACGGGCGCAATACCCTGCTGAACGTGGCCGAACGAGCCAACCTGCCGTTCGGGCTCGTCAAGAACGCTGCGGGAGCCCTCCTCGATGGAGGGCTACTGAAACCCGTTCGCTGACGCTGAACCTTGCTGCCGACGCCGCACGTTCATTGGTGAGTCAGCTCGCCTCTCAGCTCCAGAACAGATCCGATCTCCGCGAGAACGGACGGGTCGAGCCTGACGGACCCAACCGACGCGTTCTCTCTCACGTGGTCGGGCGCACGCGAACCGGCGATCACACCCGTGACGCCGGGCTGATGAAGGACCCAGGCGAGCGCGAGCTTCGCGAGCGATGTGCCAAGCCGATCGGCGATGGGCTTCAGTCGCTCGACGACCTCGAGGTTGCGGTCGAGCCTATGGGGCGCGAAGAGTTGATCGTACGCGCGCAAGCCGCGTGATCCCGATCGCCAATCGCCTTGAGGGAAGCGCGTCCGGCGGGTGATCGTTCCCGTCAGGAGGCCGAATGCGAGTGGGCCATATGCGATCACGCCAGTCCCATTCCGACTCGAGAACGACAGCAGCGGCAGACGTTCCTGCCAGAGCATCGACAGATGAGGTTGCAACGAATCAACGTGGCGGATCCGCTCGCAGCGCTCCATGGCCGCCTGAGTGAAATTTGAAACCCCTATCCACCGCACGAGTCCGGCATCGACGAGAGCGGCCATCGCGGACCAGGTCTCCTCGAGCCGTGTGTCCGTCTCGTCCAACCAATGGAGCTGGTAGAGATCGATCACATCGCGGCCCAGCCGCCGCAGGCTCGCTTCTGCAGCGCGACGAACGTCGCCAGGTCGGTAGCCCGAGCCACGAGGCGCGGATGCAACCTTCGTGAAGATCTTGATGTCGGGCCATGTCTTTATTGCCTTCGCGACCAACTCCTCGGAGCGACCGGAGCCATAGATCTCAGCCGTGTCGATCCAGGTGACGCCCGTTTCGAAAGCGGTGATCATCGCTTGAACGACTTGGGCGTCTGGAGGAGCCGCTCCCCATTCGGTGGACCCGGCCTCCCATGCCCCGTACCCAATGACCGAGATCGTCGGCGCCTGCGACCCCAGGCGGCGCAGGGGAATCTCAACAACGCCGTCCGTTCGTCCCATCAGGGCGGCACTGGCTGCTTCAGCTCACTGCGGAGGATTCGCAATGATGAGCCACCCGTAGAGCAAGTGCCATCGCGGTGAGGGTCGGATTGGCGTAGCCCCCGGTCGGAAAGACCGATGCCCCTGTGACGTACAGGTTGTCGACCCCATGGACGAGGGAGTTGCGGTCCACCACTCCGCGGCGAGGATCGTCCGACATCCGGGTCGTACCCATGTGGTGATGTGCACCTCTCAGCACGTTCGGAAGAGACGTCCGATTCACGATTGAGTCGATGGATTCGTGTCCGGCCGCGACAAGCCGCTCCGCGAGTTGGTTCTGGGACCGCTCATAGCTATCGACGTCCTGGTCGGTCAGTCGCCAATCCAGTCGAGCCATCGGCACACCAAACTCGTCTTTGGCGGATGTCAGACGTACTCGGCTGTCGGGATTCGGCACCTGCTCGGCCATCGCGAGGATGCGGAAGACCTGTGGACCTCGATGGCGGGGGTTCAGACGTCGGAGAACCTTCTCGCGGGTCAAGTCGAGCCCGAATCTGGCGATATGGTGGGAGCCCAAGGTTGCGCGTCGGATCTCTTCGGCGAAGTTGGACGTTCTCGCTCGCCCCATCAACGTCGCACGGACGTTCGCCGCCGCCCGAAGCGATCGCGCGGCAAATTCGCTCGCGTAGATTCTGCGAACGCGGGCGTTGAGAAAGAAGCGCTCGAAGACGAAGTACGATCGCAACAGTCGCTCCCGACGGATCACGTCCTCATGGAGGGCGTAGCTCATGCGTACAACAATGTCGTCGTGTAGGTGCGAGTCAAAGCTCGTGGGATCGTCGAACGCGCTGAAATCCTTGGGATGCAGTACGCCAGACACGAAGAGTGGATGCTCCATGAAGAATCGACCCACCAGACCATGCCCGTTGCCCACACCTTCACTATGTCGGGACCGAGACGCGAGGAGCATTCGCGCATTCTCGATGCCACCAGCGGCGAGGATGAAGACGCGGGCGTCAACGGAGAACCCTTTGGACCCCTGGGTCGCCACACCCACGGATGAAACGTGAGACGCCGACGCGTCACAACGAATGTCCACCGCCGTCGAGTTCGTGAGCACCGTCGCACTTGCCGACCCCGCGAGGTCGGCTCTCAGCCGCTCGGCGAAAAGAGGCGACGCGAGCACAAAGAGACACTGCTGGACGATCCCGTCGTGATCTTGGAAGGGGTTCGGGCCCGTTCCGTGGCTGCAGAGAGCGTCGAGGAATCCTGGCGGGCATCCCAACAATGACCACGCGAGGTCGTAGAACGGCCGCAGCTCGGACTTGCGGAATGGCCAGCCGCTGTGCGGTACCCAATCGCGCGGGGCGAAGTCGGCCTCGTCGAGCTCACGGAATCGGGCCAATCGATCACCCCAAGGGGTGTGGAGATCCCACTTGTTCGCCGTTCCTCCCAGCCCGAATCCGCGTGATTGCCCGACGTCATATTCGATTCCGGCATTACGCGCAGTGTGCGTCCGGCCACGACCGCTGTCGTCGTCGCCGCGTTCGAGGAGAGACACGCGCATCCCCTTACCGGCCAGCTGGCTGGCGACCAGCATGCCGGCGGGGCCTGCCCCAATGACGCAGACATCGAACCGCAGCACGTCGTCCTGCGTCACGGTGCGTCCGTCGACGATCATGAGCGTCCTGACCGGATGTGCCGCACGTTTGTAGCGTAAGGCATTGCAGAGGTACCGATTCCGACCAACAGTGCCTGTGTGTACGTATTCAATGTCCTCAGGATCACGTGCGGCCGCCGGCGACCACGAAGTCGCTGAGCCGTCGCCCGACGACTTCGAGCGAGAACTCCTCCCTGACCCGCCGTCTTGCTCGCGTCCCGAGCTTGCGCGCGCGTGCTGGATCGTCGAGGAGGCGTCCGAGCGCCGACGCCAGAGCGGTCGCATCCTCGCGCGGGACGACGACACCTCCGGACGCGTCGCCATCGGGTAACAGGTCTGCTACCCCTGACGTGTCCGCGGCGACGACCGGCAACCCACACGCCATGGCCTCGAGTGGAGCAATCGCAAAGCCCTCGTGCCGCGACGGGAGCGTGTAGACATCCGCGGCGCATAAGTACGTCTTGAGCTCCTCGCGATCGTGGACGAACCGGTCGATCCACCGGACGCGTAAGTTGCCCTCCACGCGCCGCCTGAGTTCAGCGGTGTTCCGTCCCCGTCCCACCAGGAGCAAGAGGAGTTCGCGATGCGGACGTTCGGCGCAGACGATCTGCCACGCATCCAGGAGCACGTCGAGACCCTTCCTCCACACCTGCGCGTGTCCGTGCCACTCGACGACCGCGGCGTTCTCGGCGATCCCCAGGCGCTCGCGTGCGGTACTCCGTTCGATCGGTTTCCAAGCCGCAACGTCTATTGGATTGGGGATGGCGGCGATCTGCTCGTCAGGAACGTCGTATGTCGCCTTGACCCGTTCGCGCTCGGAACGAGCCGCGACGATCAGGCCGTCGGCGCGTCGAACGGTGTATCGACGGATCGGTTGCTCGATGTGGCTGGCAGTTGCGTTCGTCCCCTGATACGTCGCATACACCGGACGGCCGTGCAGGGGTCGAGTCAGAACGCTGATGTCAAACCTGCTCGACTCATATTCCTGGCACAGGATCGCGTCGCACCGCTCGCGATCGAGCGTCTGCATGAGGGCCCGGACAGGTGTGGATGCGTAAGAGACTACGGAGGGCGGTACGGGTGATTTCGGCCAGCGCCCGCGCACCTTCAACAACAATCGATGGCGATATGGATCCCTGAGGACCCACACCGGCGCACCGGTCCCCCGGTGGATGAATCGCCGCGGTTCGGCCACACGGGACGACAGGAAAACGAGAACCATCCGAACGCCGACCGACATCAAGGCGTCGACGTAGTTGCAGATCCACCCGCTCTTCAGCCGCGTCCGGAAGTCCTCGATCGAGACGCCGATCTTGTCGTAGAAGTCCTCGAAGCGGTCCGGGCCGGCGACCAGCGCCACGGTGGGACGCCTATCGCCCGATCTCTCGGCTCGTGTCGCGTCCGCAATTGGTCCCCGCCGAGGCCGTTGCATCGACTGGCTAGCGATCGGTCGGCATCGGACGGTCGACCGGCACCTCGAGCGCCCGTAACCACGTGTGCGCCTGGGCCCTCCACGCCGCGTGGCGATCCTGGCGACGAGGGAGCGACAGCCGCTCGGCGAGACGGTATCGCGCCATCGCCCACAGGTGCGTGCTGACGGGTACGAGCTCACCCAGGAACGCCGCTCGCGCGAAGTGCGCCAGGGCTTTCCGGCGCCAGCCGGCGTTGAGGGCACGATGGGCAAGGTAGTGATGGAGCGGACCCCGGTCGATCGAGATGCCCTTCCGGCCGTCCATCAATGCCGCCTCATTCAGGATCAGGTCGATGTCGAGCGACGCCTGCGCCGGATGGATCCGGTACCCGACGAGGGGATCGGCGACGCAGGCAGGCTGGCTGGTTTGGCCGAGTCGGACCCACAGGTCCCAATCCGCGAGATTGACGAGGCGCGCGTCGAACCCGCCGGCCGTCTGGACCGACGCGCGGGTCGCGATGACACCCGAGCACCCTCCGGGTACGAGGTTCACGCTGGGTAGCCGCGTCAACACAACGGCGGGCGGTTCCGGGGGCGTCCCACCCATCATCCGCTGCTGCCGATCGATCTTGACCGCGCCCGTGTAGCACCACGTCGCGTGGGCCGCGGCGGCGTTCGAGAGCTGTGCCCGAAGCTTCGTTGGAGCCCACAAATCATCGTCGTCGAGGAACGCGATCCACGTTCCACGCGCGTTGTCGATCCCGTGGTTCCGCGTGGTGCTCACACCAAGCGGGGTGTCATGCCGAAGCGATCGGACACGAGGGTCATCGATCGCGGCCACCGCTTCGTCCGTTCCATCGGTGGAGCCGTCGTCCACGACGATGACCTCCAGCTCGACGTCTTCCTGCCACAAGACGGTCCGAAGCGTGAGCATGAGCAGATCGCGCCGATCATGCGTGGGGATCACCACGGACACCTGCGGTGTACTCATCGATCGGTGCGGACGAGACCCAGGCGTTCGCGCAGCGGCCGCGTCGCCGTACCTAGCTTCACCCTCGCGTGATATGCCGCCGATCGAGCGGTCGTCTTGCAACGCGAACGTGCGTCGAGAAGACGCTGCCGCAGAACGCTACTGGGCGCCCGGACAGGGTCGAATGAAGGCGGATAGCCGAGGTAGCGCGACTGTCGGCCGGCGATCCACTCGAACCGCTCGTGCTGGTCAGGGCTCCAGGATCGCCACCGTTCCTTCGGATCGAACTCCGGCCCCTTCGGGACGGGCTCCCAATGCACGGAGGTGCGTCCGGAACCGAAGTACTCCGAGGAGCCACGAACGGGCACGCTCGCGGCGGCGTCGAAATCGAACTCCTCTACATCCAACTCCACGAAGCGAAGGATGTCCGAAAGCGATCCTTTGAGGTCGTCGAGCAGGTCCTCGTACCGGACGACGAGAAAGCGCTCGCGGCTGGATGGCCGGATCAGTTGGAACCGGCGGATCTCGTCGGCCGCTGCGGCCCAACCCTTCGCGGCACGGTCGAAGTCCCAACCCAACGTGGACATGCACGACTGAACGACCGAGCGTCCATCGCGCACGAGAACCAGCAAGCGCGCGCGGGGGAAGAAAGTGAAGAAACGATCGATGTTCCGAACGCTCGGCGTCTTGGCAACGAGCCGCCGATCGCGGTCGACCCACAAAAACGAGAGCAAGCCGTCTCCGAGGCTCGCGTACAGCCGTCGCATCAGCTCGTCGTCGAACGATCCCCACATCGGATCCCATCGTTGCCGAACATCTTGGGCGTACGCCAGCAGGTGATCCGACTGCTCGACGAAGAAGTCCTCCTTCACCGGCTCACGCGCGGGAGCACAACGCGGATGTAGACGCAGCAGATCCAGCAAGAAGTTCGTCCCGCTCCTTGGCATGATGCCAAGGATGAAGATCGGATCGGCGTTCGCGATGTCGAGGGTCAACGAGGCGTCCAGTCCGTCAAGGTCGGTCATCCAAGAAGGTATCGCGCCGTGAAGGTCTCGGTCGTGATCCCCACCCACAACCGAACCGCATGGCTCGAGCTGACGATTCGAAGCGTCCTCCGGCAGCACCATTCGGACCTGGAGACAATCGTCGTCGACGACGGATCGACGGACGACACGCCGGAGCTGCTGTCACGGATGGCCGATCCGCGGGTTCGGGTCATCCGTCACGACTCTTCACAGGGCGTGGCAGCCAGTCGAAATCACGGAGCAGCCGAGGCACGGGGCGAATGGATCGGCTTCGTCGACGACGACGACGTGTGGGCACCGGACAAGCTCGCCAGCCAGCTCGACGCGGCCGACGCGGCCGGCCGGACATGGGTCTACGCCGGAGTCGTCCATGTGGACGACCACACCCGCCTCATTGGCGGCAGGCCGCCACTGCCGCCCGACGCCGTAGCTCGCCTGGTCCGTCACTACAACGTCGTGCCCGGAGGAGGCTCGAACGTGATCGTTCAGCGAGACGCGTTTCAGCGCGCCGGGCCATTCGACGTGCGGTTGAAGAACACGGAGGACTGGGAGATGTGGATCCGGCTCAACGAGCAAGGGCCGCCGGCGTGGGTCCCCCGACCGCTCGTCGGGAAGCGGGAGCACGCACGGATGGCCTCGCTCGACGTGACGGCGATCTTCGAAGGCGTCTCGCTGATCGAGCGGCGACACGAAACGAACGTCGACCGAGGCGTCCTCCACCGGTGGATCGCGGAGGTGTCCCTCCGTAATGGACAGCGGCTCGAGGCGATCAAGCACATGGCGATCGCGGCGGTTCGCGGACAGGCGCCGGGCGTTTCGCGCGACGCGGCGACGATCATAAGAAGGCGTCTGCATCTCGACCGACCGCCCACAGCAACGCCGGCGGCGCACGCCGAGTGGGCCGAGGAGGCGCGCGCCTGGGTCGACGAGCTTCTGCGGACGAGCGCGACTGGAGCGGACGGTGGCGGTCCGAGGTGAGACCGCGCCGGGCTTGCTTTGCTCACACGGCGCGCTGGGATGAGCGGACGGTCCCCTGGCCCGGGTTCCGCAGGCCAGCCAAGAGACCAGCCGGAAGACCGGTCAGCTCGCCCAGGCCCATCGCCATCAGCTCCGGGTTCCTCGTCAACGCCGCCCGCATCACAAGCCACGGCGCCCGAACGAAGTCACGGATCGCCCGCGTAACGATGAACGGATCACCGCGGCGAACGTACTTCCCGTAGAAGGCGCCCTGTCCCCTGGCGTACCGTTGGTACACCTCCTTCAACTCATCGCGACCCTGCCACGCGACGTGCGAGACCACTGCGTCTGGGTCGTAGACGATCGGGATCCTGGACCGGAGCGCCCGGTATGCCCACTCGTTATCCTCGCCCGCCAAGCGGAGCGACGGATGTTCGTCCATGTACCCGATCCGTTCAAGCAGCCGGATGGGGAGCGCCATGTTCGGCGGGTACAGGACGTCCCGGTCGATCATCGGCCTCGAATACGTCGTCGGCTCTGCCGACGTCACGATCGTCAGGACCACGCCGTCGCCGTCGGGTTCGACGCGGCCGGTGACGATCGCATCACCGACACCGCGCACGCGAGCGGAGATGGTCTCCAGCCAGTCGGCGCGAACGCGGCAATCGTCGTGCGTGGTCGCGACGAAAGGTGTCTGCACGCACTCGAAGCCGCGGTTGGTCGCCGCGGCGATGCCGGACTCGTCCGAGCGGACGTGCGTGATGGACAGACCCGCCGTACGAAGGCGTGCGACCCATGGATCGATCAGGTTGGTTCGGCTCTGATCGACGACGACGATCCCGCCCGGCCACACCGTGCCCGCCGCGATCGAGTCCAGGCACCCCTCGAGCAGCTCCCTCCCCACAGTTGGGATGACGACGGTGACGTCTGCTGCGACCGAATGCTCAGTCACCGGCTCGCCACGTCGCCACGAGATCGTCGAACGCGAAGACGCGATCAACGTCGGCCATGCTGGGGCAAGGGATCGCCCACAATTCCCCCGCGAGAGAGAAGTCGGCGAGCTCGCCCGTGTAGTACTCCAGCGCCTCGCGAGCTGCCCAGTCATAGACGAACTCGTGGACGAAGAACGCGCCCCTCGGGGCGGGGTCGACCACAGTCCTCGTAACGCCGCAAACGGCGATGTCGGCGTCGTCGGAAATCTCTGCCGCGATCTGACGCGACGCCGATTCCGTGAATCCCGCGCTTTGAACGCGAACCCATGCGCTCAACCCCAACGACAAGATGGCGGCGGTTGCAAACACCCCGGCCAGAGCTCCCCACGCTCGTGGTCTTCGGAAGTGGACGAGCGGAGCGATCATCCCCACGACGCCGCACATCACGAGCCACGTCGGCGCGAACAACCGCGGAGAGCCTTGCTGCGGCACGTTGAAGACGATCGGTGCATTGATCGCGACCACGAGGACGAACCCTGCGAGAAAGGTCCGCGCGACGCCGCGCCGGTCGGCCGGAGCGGGCCCGGGCGTGACGCCGTCAGGCGCAAAGCGCCATCCAAGGAGCGCTCCGGCTACCAGAACGCCTATACCCACGGGAAACGACCACAGGATGGCGAGCGGGATGGACTGCGCGCCGAGGCCGACAGCAACGAATCGCGGGAAGAACGCGGGATCGCCAACGGCGCTGGACACGCGCTCCGCGAGCGAGGCCTGCAACCGCGGGTCATCGCCCGGCCAGGCGACGACCAGGACGATCAGCACGACGATAACGGCCAACGTCGACACGAGCGCGGTACGCCGCCGTTCCGGCCGTACCGTCAGCCACACCGCCACCGGGAGCGCCAGGATCACCTGCTCGACCGAAAGGCAGGCACCGACGACGGCGAGCGAACCCCAGACGTGGCTGCCGTTGCGGTGCAATCGGAGCGCGGCGAGCGCAAGAGCGAGCCCCAGTGGGACATGCATGGCCGCCGGCCACAGCGCGGCCTCCATCCCGACCGGCTGCAGCAACCAGAGCGCGCCGGCGAGCTCCGGCCACGGTCCTGGTACGCCGATGTCGCGAAGAAGTCCCCTGAGGAGTACGGCGACCGCGAGCGTGAGCACGAGGGGTACTGCGATCGCGAATCCGAACGGAAGGTTCTGGCAAACGCCAGTAGTGACCGCGATCTCGATCAGGTGCGCCTTCCGTAAGACTCCGAGGCGGTCGAGCGAATCACCGAGTGCCGACGAAAGACCGATGCGCTGCGGCTCCAGGCAGTTCACGAAGTCGTCGGCGAGCGGCGCGCCACGCACGACGACCGGGAGCGAGACGGCAACGAACAGGGTGGCGATGACGAGGAGGACGACCAGCCCGACGCGCGACGAACGAATGCGTTCAGAGCGCTCGATCGTCGTCACCTCGGCGCTCACGATGTCCTCACGGCGTCCTTGAGCGGCTCCAGCCACTCTCGCGCCTGCGCGATCCAGCTGTCGTGGCCGGCGCTCCCTCGCTGCTTTCGCCGGGTCGCGAAACCGGGGTCGACGATTGCAACGGCGATCCGTCCCAGCGAAGCGATGTCGCCGGCGGCAGCGGCGCGAGCGTAGTACCGCGCGGCGTCGGCTCGGCGCCCTTCCAGGAGCGCGTGCCAAGCGGCCCATCGGAGGTGTCGCGCTCGATCGATCCGGATCCCGTAGCGCTTGGCCACAAGGTCGAGCTGCCGCAGCATCGAATCCATGTTTCGAGAGGCGTTGCCGTCGTGATACGTGATCGCCACGAGCGGACGACTCACCGAGTCGGGAGGTCCGGCGCGGGCCAGCCGGATCCACATGTCCCAGTCCTCGCTGTTGGTCAGCCCGATATCGAACGGACCCGCAGCGGCCAGGGCCTCGGCGGAGACGACGACGTTCGACGCCCCGGCCGGCACCGAGTTGTGTCGCTCCACGAGGCGAACCACCTCATCGGACGACGGGGGCGGCCCACCCCCGAGGATGTTCAGCTCGCTATCGACCGCCACGTCACCCCCAAACGACCACGCCGTGCCGTTGGCGTCCATCACGCTGACCTGTCGAGCCAACTTGTCAGGCGACCAGACGTCGTCATCGTCGAGGAACGCGATCCATCGGCCCTTCGCTTCGGAGATCCCGGTGTTGCGAGCCGCGCTGACGCCCTCCGATACGGTCTTCCTCACGTAACGCACTCGCGGGTCGGCGAGCTGCGACATCATCTCGTTCGTCGCGTCCGTTGACGCGTCGTCGACGACGAGCACTTCGAGTTGGACGCCCGTCTGCGCGAGAGCGCTGGTGACCGCGCGGTTCAGGAAGCGATACCGGTCACGAGTCGGCAGTACCACGCTCACGTCCGGATCGCTCACCGGCTCAACCTGATCGCCGTGCCGACGAGGAAATCGTCGACGTCGAGCTCGCCGGGTTCCCATCGACCGAGCAGGTACCGATCGTCGCCACGACGTATCGCGTGCGGGCGCCCTGTCCAGGCCGCCTCGTATCCGGCTTCCCTCGCACTGTTCGCGGTCCTACGGTCGGCCTTGCCGTGCGGATAGGCGAAGTGCACAAGCGGGCGGCCGATCACGCCCTCGATCTCCTTCCGTCCCGCCCTCAGCGCCGCCGCGACCTCTTCGTCATCGAGCCCTACGAGCACCTTGTGGCTGAGCGTATGGAAACCGATCGCCATACCGGCGCGTGACAGCCGCAGGATCTCCTGGCTGCCGAGATGCCGTGGCGCGTTCGGCGCCTCCGCCTCGAGGCGCTCCTGCAACGCAGGGTCGATCTCACACGCGCGGATCACGTCGTCGATGCGATCTGTCGCCACGCCGACGAGACGAGCGACCGTTCCGATGCCTCGTTTGGCCACCAGCCGCTCCAGTTGTTCGAACCAGTACGGGCCGAGTCCATGGAGCGAACGACCCGACAGGAAGAACGTCGCGGGCGCCCCAAGTTCGATGAGCGCGGGCAAAGCGTCCTCGAAGTGCGTCGCAAAGTCGTCGTCGAGCGTGATCGCGAACCTCGGTTTCGAGTGGCGATCCAGATCACGGACGATCTCATCGAGGGGAACGATGTTGCCGACGTCGGCAAGTGCTTCCAGCTGGCGTCGGAACAGCATTGGGGGAACGCTGGGCACGACCTCGTGCTCAGGCGGCTCCGCCGCCGTCACCCGGTGGTACACGAGTACCAGGCTCCGGCCTTCGAGCGCAGCAATGGCGCGAACTGCGTCGCCGATCGGTCTGGCGCGAAGGAACGTTCGAACCAGGCGCTTGACGGCGGCGCCTCCACGCGTGCCGATCACGGAGACGACGGCGTTGCGGCCTCGAGGCGCGACAGATCGTCGAGCCATTCCTGCGCCTCGCGACGCCGCTCGTCATCCGCCGGCGACTGCGGTAACAGTGCGAACAGGCGATTCGAGCCGACTGCCGGATGCACCAGCGCCACCGCGGCTCTTGCCGCCGACCGGACATCTCCCATCGCAACCGCCCGTGCGTAGTGACGGATCGCCCTGTGGCGGTCGTTGGCGCGGAGGGAGATCCAGGCCGCTCGGCGCCGCATCGCGGCGCGATCGACGGGGATGCCGTGCCGCGCGGCGAGGCGGTCGGCCTCCTCGATGATCGCCGTCGTCTCCGCCGCGACGTTAGCGGTATGGAACCGGTAGGCGACCAATGGCCGAGGGACGAACGCCGGTGGCCCCGTTCGCGCCACCCTGATCCACATGTCCCAGTCCTCGGTCCGGTGGAGTCCGGGGTCGAACTGGCCCGCCTCGGCCAATGCATCGGCGCGAACGAGAACATTCGAGGCCCCGCTGGGCACAGGGTTGTATCGGGGCAGTCGCTCCATGACCTGCTCCGGCGTAGGAGGGGCGGAGGCGGTGAGAACGCGCAAGTCGCCATCGACGTTCACGTCTCCCGTGTACACCCACGTTCGGCTCGATCTCGTCGCAGCCTCGAGCTGGAACGCAAGCTTCTGCGGCGCCCACAGGTCGTCATCATCGAGGAACGCAACCCACTCGCCTCTCGCCTCTGCGATCCCACGATTCCGTGCCGCGCTCACGCCACCAGATGGCGTTTGCCGAACGACCCTCACGCGGCGGTCGGCGAGCGAAGACACCATGCCCGCGACATCGTCCGTGGATGCGTCGTCCACCACGATGATCTCGATATCGACGTCTTGCTGGCTGAGCACGCTGACAACCGCGAGACGCAAGAGATCGCGGCGGTCGCGAGTCGGGATGACCACCGAGACGTCGGTCATGGCTTGTGCGCGACGAGGATGACGTTCTTCCCGACCGGTGGATCACCCAAGATACGCTGGAGTACTCGGCTGAGAGGCACGATCACCCGGTCGTACCCCCAGATCGTCGAGCTCGAGATCGTCGAATGGTGGAGCCACCGGTAAACGATCAGATACGGCATCACGCCGAGCACGTCGAAGTACCGCAGGAGTGTGACGCGCAGACCCGCCGCTTCGACGATCTGCCGAAGGCGACGCCGAGTGTACCGACGATAGTGACCGGCCTTGTGGTCGAGGTCGCCGTAGAGGGCCTCGAGGGCAGGCCCGAAAACGAGAAGCGCGCCGCCGGGACGCAACGCCTCGGCCGCCAACCGAATCTCGCGCTCGTCATCGGCGATGTGCTCCAGGACGTTCACGTAGAGCACGGCGTCGAACGCGTCGTCGGAACGAGGGTAGTCGGCGAGGGTCTCCCGCCTCGCGACCACGCGGTCGGTGTGCGCGGCGTACGCCTCGAGGCCGGCGAACATGTTGCGCGCCGGTTCCAGCGCGACGACCGACACGTCCGGGAAGCGCTCGACCAGCTTGCGGGTGATCGTCCCGGTTCCCGCCCCCACCTCGAGAACGCGCCCGTGCAGGTACCGCTCGAATGATTCGAGGACCCAGTCGAAGAAATACCTGCTTGCCGCGAGGCACTCGATGTCGTCGTCGGCTCCGAAGTGGTCGACGGCGAACGCTCGTCCGGCGGGCGACAGACGCCGCTCCCGGATGCCTTGCATCTCTCGGCGCAGCGCGACGAGGTGTGCGCCGAACTCGCCGATGTCACCGACCGACAGCCCACCGCCGCCGGCCACCGGGGAGCGGTAGATGATCGGAGCCTCTTCGACACGGTAGCCGCGAGCGATCGCCTTCGCGACGAAGGCAGTGTGCACGCTGTACGGGTCGACCGGCGTCGTCGCGAGGTCGAATTCGCGAAGGAGCTCGACCCGCGCGACGCGGAAGCTCGTCGTCGCATCACCGATCCGGGGGCTCGCCGTCACCCACCGGAACGCGAGGTTCGCCAGCCTCCCCAGGAGCCACCGTGATGGGCTGAGGCCGGGCGTGCCGCTCCCGTGCGTCCACCGCGAGCCGATGACGACGTGGCAGTCACGGTCGATCAGGTGATCGATGAGATTGGGGATCTCGGTCGGATCGTGGCGTCCGTTCGCATCGAGCGTCACGACGAGATCGGCCGTTCCCGCTTCGACGACGCGCCGGAAGCCCTCGAGATACGCCTCGCCGGATCCGGATGCCGGCCCGTCGACGACCGTCAACGGCAAGCCGAGCTCGCTCGCCACCTGCTTGGCGGCCTCGCCATGCCAGCCCCCGTCGACGAGCAGAACCTCGAGGTCGATCTCTCGCGTGCGCAGGGCATACGCCGCTACGGCGAGATCGCGGACGACAGCCCCGATCGCCTCGTGAACGCCGTATGCCGGCAACACGACGGTTGCCACCTGTAGACGCTTCATGCCTCGCGGCCCTCCACGCGCCGATAGCGCACCTCGACAGCGGTTACCGTATCGGCGTGCGCATCGCCCAGGTTGCGCCGCGGGGCGAGCAGCCCTGGTCCGGCGTCCTGACGGTCATCGTTCACCTGTCCGCCGCATTGGCGCGACGGGGCCACGAGGTCGAGGTCTGGCGGTGGTCCGATTGGCCCTCAGACCGCTACGCGGTGCAGCGTCGTGTGTTGGAGACGGGCGGCGTGGTCGAGGTACCTCTACCGGGATCGTGGATCCCGGGTCGAGCAGCGGGAGCGCTCGCCGAGATACGAGCGGTCGACGTCATACACCTCCACGGTGCGTTCAATCCGTCGAACACGGCAATCGCGCGCTCTCTCCGGCGCCCGTACGCGTTCACTCCGCACAGTGGTTACGACCCGGTTTCCCTCCGGCGGAGCCGTTGGGCCAAGCTTGCCTACCGCACGGTATTTGAACGGCGGATGCTCGAGCGGGCCGCACTGCTCGTCGCACTCACCGATGCGGAGCTCTACGACCTCCGCCGATTCGGCGCGACCGCGCCGGCGGAAGTGATCCCGAACGGGGTCGAGCCGTCTCCGGACGACCTCGACGCCGATGCGTTCCGCCGAGAGCTCGCCCTGCCGGGCGATGCGCCTCTCGCCGTGTTCGTCGGTCGCCTCGACGTCCATCGAAAGGGACTCGACGTGCTCGTCCGAGGGATCGCCGATGCCCCGGATTGGCACCTTGCACTGGTCGGTCCGCCGTTTCGCGACGTCGAACTCCTGGAGCGGATCGTTGCCGAGCTGAACCTCGGCGACCGCGTGCACTTCGTCGGGGAACGCCATGGCCGCCACCTTCAGCAGACCGTCTACGGAGCTG
This sequence comes from Actinomycetota bacterium, assembly GCA_035640355.1. Taxonomy (NCBI): domain Bacteria; kingdom Bacillati; phylum Actinomycetota; species Actinomycetota bacterium. Next base: position 3,872 of record DASQWI010000008.1, on the reverse strand, counting down.
ATGTGTTTGCTTTGACGTCCCGATGGGAGGGCATGCCGATGGTCCTCCTCGAGGCGCTCGCGCTCGCGCGCCCCGCCGTGGTCAGCTCGGCCGTCGAGCGAACGGTCGGCGTCGCCGACGCCGGCGCCGGCTGGGTCGTGAACGAGGGCGATGTCGGACGCGTTCTTCGCGGCATCCACAGGGAAGAGCTCTCGGAGCGTGGCCGAGCGGCGCTTCAGCTATCGAAGCGATACGACTGGGATCCGGTGGCCGAGCGATACGAGGCCGCCTACGAGCGAGCTCGTGGATCGCGTGAGCGAGTGAGTCCGTGAGTCGGCCGGCGCTGGACGAGCCCACCGGTGCGGAGCGCCTCCGAGAGCCTCAAAGCGAGACGGCGTCGAGCGATCGATGGACGCCACGGTGGCTCTCGTGGTCGCTGATCGCCAGTGCGGGCCTCGTCTTCCTCGCCTGGCTCTTCCTGTCGGTGATGCACGTCGACGACCGATATCAGCTCGACCACGTGTCGGGCGCCCGCATCGCGCTCGCTCAGCGCTTCAACGACGGGACGCTCTATCCAGAGCTGTACGACGGCCGCCTGTACGGCGGAACGAGGTTCATGCCCATCCCCATCGTCGTGCACGGTCTGGTCGCTCGGCTCACCGATGACTATGTCGTCTCGGGCAAGCTCGTCAGCTACGCGTTCACGGCGGCGCTCGTCGCGACGATGTTCGTTCTGCTGCGGCGTCTGCGGTGCCCGTTCGCGCTCGCCGTCGCCCTGCCGGCGCTGGTGCTGACCACTGCTACCGGATTGTCCGGCTCGATGAACGCTCGCGCCGACGTGCTTCCGCTCCTGCTTCAGGTGATCGCCGTGGGGATCGTCGCAGACACCGCTCGACGAGGTCCGACGATCGCCGCGGGCGCTCTCGCCGGTGTCGCGTTCATGTCGAAGCTCAGCGCCGTGTGGGCGCCGGTCGCGATCGTCATCTGGCTCTTCGCCCGCGACCGCAAGCGGACCCCTATGTTCGCCGTGGCATTCGTCGCCACGGCCGGAGCGCTCCTCGCGCTGTTCACCGTGATCACCGACGGACGCATCCTGGAGAACGTCTTCGGTCTTTCGACCTCCGGCGTCACCGGACTTCGCTCGATCCTGTTGACCCCCTACCGGTTCGTCCATCTCATGGTCGACCAGATGACGACGGCGTGGGCGGTGATCCCACTCGTCGGCCTCGCAGCGTGGACGTCCATGAGATTCCGAGCCGCCTCGATCTGGCTGGTCAGCCTGCTCTGTGCCCTGGGCGTTGTCCTGGTCGTGCTCACCGACGTGGGGACGGGCTTCAACCAGCTGATCGACATCGTCGTGTTGATCGCCATCGTGATCGGTGAGTTCGTCGGACGCCTGTGGGACGAGCACGCCGCGATCGAGGCAGGGACCGCGCGCATCCTCCAGACCGTCATCGTCCTCGTTCTGCTCTGGGTCACGCTGAGCGGCCTCGCCGTGACGTTCGGCCCGGACGTCGAAACGACGCTCCAAGGGCAGGTGTCGTTCGACCCCGAGCCGCTCGCGGGCCTCGAGCCACCTCCCCGCTCCGTGCTCTCCGACGACCCATACGTCCCCGTCTCACTGGGACAGGTGCCGGTCGTGCTCGACGCGTTCATGCTTCCGCGGCTCGCGGACGAGCACCCCGATGCGATCCCAGATCTTGTCGAGCGCATCGATGCCCGCGAGTTCGACCTCATCGTCCTCGTCGAGCCGCTCGAGCCGGTCGAGAGATCGTGGTGGACGGAGCAGCATTTCGGTATCGACGTCGCACGCGCGATGTCGCGCGCCTACACGTACGTCGGGAGGATGCAGGGGTATCACCTGTACGAGCCGAACGCGGACACCGCGACGTGACCGTTCGGGAGGAGGTGCGCGCGGGCGGGTGGCTCGGGGCGATCGAGCGATCGGTATACCGCATCCTCACGTTCAGGCCCGACCTGGACGGCCGGATCCTCGTCGCCGGCGTCTTGGCGCTCTACTTCCTCGTTGTCACGATCCCGCGGCTGTTCGGCGTCGACGTCTGGCCGGCGCTCGGAGTCCCGTCGGGTCCCTCACTCTTCTTCGACACTCGCAACCTCACCGCTGCGCTCGAATGCCGCCGCCTCGGCTACGACCCCCTCGTCGAGAGCCCGTGCGACCCCTGGGGCAGGCCGCTCAACTACCCACGCGTCTGGCTCGTCCTGCGGTTCTTGGGGCTGAACCAGTCGCACACCGTCGCCCTGGCCCTCGTGTTCATCGCGCTGTTCTTCGTCGCGGTGTTCTTGCTGATGGGCAGGATCACGTTGGGGCGCGGCGCGCTGCTGGCCGTAGCAGTGTGCTCGCCGGCCGTCATGTTCGCGATCGAGCGCGCGAACCTCGACATCGTCGTGTTTACGCTCATGGTCGCGGCAGTGCTGCTCTGGCGAACCGCCCGCCCGTGGGCGCAGGCGGTTAGTCCGATCGTCGTGCTGATCGGGGCGACCGCCAAGATCTATCCGGTCTTCGGGCTGCCCGCGTACCTGTTCGTCCGCCGACGCGTCCCTGCCATCGTCGCGAGCGTGTGCGTCGCGGTGTTCGCCGCATACGCGCTGATCAGCTTGAGCGATATCGAGGCCGTCGCTCGGGTCGCCCCGCAGGGACAGCACTACGCGTTCGGCGCGCGGATCCTCCCCGTCGCCATCTACCACCTCGTCGTTCCGGATCGATGGGAGGGAGGACTCGTTTCCAAGCAGGTGCTGGTCATCGGGCCCGCGCTCGCGATCGGAGCACTGATCTGGTTCCTCGGTCGTCGGCGGCTGCCGCTCGAGGACGAGGCGGCGGACACCGCGACCCGACTGGCGTTCTTCGTCGGCGCCCTCATCTTCCTGGGAACGTTCGCGGTCGGAAACAACTTCGACTACCGACTCGTCTTCACGCTGCTCACGCTGCCGCAGCTCTTCGAGTGGGCTACAGAGGAACGCGGCGCCCCCAGGGGCCGGTTGGCCGCCGTTTCGATCGTGGCCTTGCTGGTGCTCCTGTGGATTGGAGCCCTGTCGGAGCCACTCAGGCTGGGCGACGAGGTGGTGACCTGGGCCTTCGTCGGGCTGATGATCGCCCTGCTCGGCGCCTCGGTCCCCCGGCTCCGGGCGGTGTGGAACCTCGTCCGCTCGCGGGCGACCACAGCCATATGACCGTTGTACGCAGGGCGAGGCGCTCCGTATCCTCGCGGCACCGATGGATACGCCGGACACGCGAGCCGACCTGAACATCCCGATGGAGGAACATTCGAACGCCGTCGGGGCGCCGACGGTCCGACCCCTCGGCGTACCCCGGAAGATCGGTCTCGCCAGAGCCGTCGTCACGACGGCACGTCCGCGCCAGTGGGCGAAGAACGTGCTGGTGTTCGGTGCGCCGGCCACGGGTGGCGTACTCCTCGAGCCTGAACCGCTCCGGGCGGCCGTCGCCGCATTCGTTGCGTTCTGTCTCGTCGCGAGCGGCGTGTACTTCCTGAACGACGTGGTCGACGTCGCGTCGGATCTCCAGCATCCGACGAAACGACTTCGGCCGATCGCCGCGGGCGCGATCTCCCGTGGGCTCGCCATCGCCGTCGGCGCCCTCCTCGTTGTCGCGGGGATGGCCGTCGGCGCCATCGGGGCAGGCGCCGCACTCGTCGGCGTCCTCGCCGGATACGTGGGCCTCTTCTTCGCGTACACGTTCGTCCTGCGGAACATCGCGTTGCTCGATTTGGCCGGAGTCGCGGGAGGGTTCCTGTTGCGCGCGGTGGCCGGCGGCGTCGCGACCGATGTGCCGCTCTCGATGTGGTTCCTGATGGTCGCGGGGTTCGGTTCGCTGTTCCTCGCTGCGGGCAAGCGCCACGCTGAATTCGTTCAGCTCG
>DASQWI010000007.1 GCA_035640355.1 Actinomycetota bacterium | reverse complement strand
AGACCCGAAGCCGAGTGATCTACCCATGGGCAGGTTGAAGCGAGGGTAAGACCTCGTGGAGGACCGAACCCACCAGGGTTGAAAACCTGGGGGATGACCTGTGGGTAGGGGTGAAAGGCCAATCAAACTCGGTGATAGCTGGTTCTCCCCGAAATGCCTTTAGGGGCAGCCTCGGACGTTCAGCATCGGAGGTAGAGCACTGATTGGGCTAGGGGGCCTACAAGCTTACTGAACTCAGTCAAACTCCGAATGCCGATGCTTCAGAGTCCGGGAGTGAGGCTGCGGGGGCTAAGCTCCGTAGCCGAGAGGGAAACAACCCAGATCGCCAGCTAAGGTCCCGAAGTTCGTGCTAAGTGGAAAAGGATGTGGGATCGCCCGGACAACCAGGAGGTTGGCTTAGAAGCAGCCACCCTTGAAAGAGTGCGTAACAGCTCACTGGTCAAGTGATCCTGCGCCGATGATGTAACGGGGCTCAAGCACGACACCGAAGCTGCGGGATCGCTCATTTGGCTCGGCGCACGAGGGAGGCCTTGTGCGTCCAGGCCGAGCGATCGGTAGGGGAGCGTTCTCACGCGAGTGAAGCGGCGGGGTAACCCAGCGGTGGACGCGTGAGAAGTGAGAATGCCGGCATGAGTAGCGAAAGACGGGGGAGGAGCCCGTCCGCCGAATGCCCAAGGGTTCCTGGGGAAGGTTCATCCGCCCAGGGTTAGTCGGGACCTAAGGCGAGGCCGAGAGGCGTAGCCGATGGACGACTGGTTGATATTCCAGTACCACCTCATCCGCGCCCATCCCGAATCCGAGGTACTAAGGGAACCCCTTCGGGGGCTACCGACCAACTCGGTACTAGGGAAGCGAAGGGGGGACGCAGGAGGGTAGGTCGACCCACGCGATGGTCGTCGTGGGGCAAGTGCGTAGAGGGGTCTTCTAGGCAAATCCGGAGGGCCGTAACCTCGAGGCACGATGCCGAGCCGCTTCAGGCGAAGCGATCGATCCCATGCTGCCGAGAAAAGCCTCTAGCGAGTGGTTGAGGTGCCCGTACCCCAAACCGACTCAGGTGGGCAAGTAGAGAATACTCAGGCGATCGAGAGAACCCTGGTTAAGGAACTCGGCAAATTGCCTCCGTAACTTCGGGAGAAGGAGGACCACGGTAGGGTGAAGGCCCTCGCGGCCGAAGCTCGAAGTGGTGGCACAAACCAGGCCCAAGCGACTGTTTACTAAAAACACAGGTCCGTGCTAAGTCGTAAGACGACGTATACGGACTGACACCTGCCCGGTGCTGGAACGTTACGGGGAGGGGTCAGCTCCCTTCGGGGGGCGAAGCTCCGAACCCAAGCGCCAGTAAACGGCGGCGGTAACTATAACCGTCCTAAGGTAGCGAAATTCCTTGTCGGGCAAGTTCCGACCTGCACGAATGGTGCAACGACTTGGGCACTGTCTCAACCGGGGACTCGGCGAAATTGCAATACGAGTAAAGATGCTCGTTACCCGCGACAGGACGGAAAGACCCCGGGACCTTTACTACAACTTGGTGTTGGGTTCTGACTGATGTTGCGTAGGATAGGCGGGAGGCTTTGAAGCTCGGGCTCTGGCTCGGGTGGAGCCAACCTTGAAATACCGCCCTACATTTGTTGGGACTCTAACCTCGGTCCGTGATCCGGATCGGGGACAGCGCCTGGTGGGTAGTTTGACTGGGGCGGTCGCCTCCTAAAGCGTAACGGAGGCGCCCAAAGGTTCCCTCAGCCTGGTTGGCAATCAGGCGTCGAGTGCAAGGGCACAAGGGAGCTTGACTGCGAGACCGACGGGTCGAGCAGGTGCGAAAGCAGGGCCTAGTGATCCGACGACTCCATGTGGAAGGGTCGTCGCTCAACGGCTAAAAGGTACCCCGGGGATAACAGGCTGATCGCTCCCAAGAGTCCATATCGACGGAGCGGTTTGGCACCTCGATGTCGGCTCGTCTCATCCTGGGGCTGGAGCAGGTCCCAAGGGTCGGGCTGTTCGCCCGTTAAAGAGGCACGCGAGCTGGGTTTAGAACGTCGTGAGACAGTAAGTGACCGTTGCTGTCGGTAAATCCGGCTAAATGCTGGGAACACCGTGAATCCCGCGCTACTCGCCGTGTCGTCGATGATTGCTAGCGTCGCGACATGTGCAGTGACAATGCGTCGGGTGCGGTCAATCAGCAGGAAAGGCTGGATGCCTACATTGCGGGATACGTCGACGGAGAAGGATCATTCCACGTAGCGGTGCAGCGGAATCCGTGGACCAGGAACGGGTGGCAGCTCGTTCCAGAGTTTCACGTGAGCCAGAATCCCGAACGACGTCAGGTCCTCGACCTGATCCGGGAACGGCTCGGCTGCGGCAGGATCCGCGAGAACCATCGCGGATCTGCGGACACGTCGCTTGTCTTCGTTGTTCGCAACCGAGACGATCTGATGACCAAGGTCATCCCCTTCTTCGTGACACAACCACTCCTGAGTAGCAAGCAACAGGATTTCCTCGTCTTCGCCGACATCGTTCGAGCGATGACGCGCGGAAAGCACCTGAGCTCGGAGGGGTTCCGGTCACTGCGGCGGCGGGCGCTCTCCATGAATGGAGGCGGCCGGTACCGACGTGTGCACCGGGTGTAGGTATCCAGAATCCTCAGAGACCATATGCCGGATGCCGTGGCCTTCTTCGGTACCCGAAGAGGGAACGACGCGGCGAAGAGATGGTCCGACCTGCATGGCGACGTGCAGAGCCAGGCAGAAATGACCTGGCCGCCGAGCGACCGCTCGGTGGTAACAGAAGTGTCGGTCCCTATCCGTCGTGGGCGTAGGAGACTTGCGGGGAGCTGCCCCTAGTACGAGAGGACCGGGGCGGACGAACCTCTGGTGTGCCAGTTGTCGCGCCAGCGGCACGGCTGGTTAGCCACGTTCGGAAGAGATAAGCGCTGAAAGCATCTAAGTGCGAAACTCGCTCCAAGATGAGGTCTCCCACAGGGTCAAACCTGGTAAGGCCCCTCGCAGACTACGAGGTTGATAGGCCGGAGGTGTAAGCGCGGCAACGCGTTGAGCCGACCGGTACTAATAGGCCGAGGACTTGACTTTGCTCGCGCTCGCTATCAGTTCCCGAGCTCTGCTCGGGGGCGACCCCCAACGAACGTCCCGAACGATGGGGAAACGTCGTTTCGGTGGCCATGGCGGAGGGGAAACACCCGGTCCCATCCCGAACCCGGAAGTTAAGCCCTCCAGCGCCGATGGTACTGCCCGGGCGACCGGGTGGGAGAGTAGGTCGTCGCCGGACATTCTTGGGAGCCCGCCTCGATCCCGAGGCGGGCTCTTGCTTTTGGACGCCTCGCAGTTGCCATCGAACGTACCGGCGCGCGGGTACGCTGGCCCGTCGATGCCCAAGGCGCTCCAACCTCGTCGAAGACCCGGTCAGCGCGCGGGCGCGGGATCGCGCCGGCGAGCTCTTCCGCCCGACGTCGTGTCTGAGCTCCGTCACACCGCCCGCGCGGGAAAGGCCGACGACGCGATGAACCGCCTGGAACGCGCCGTACAACTCCTCGAACGTGGCGACGCGAAGGGCGCGGCCGCCGAGGCAAGCAAGGCAAAGGACGTCGCGCCGCGTTCCGCCGCCGTCCGCGAGGTGCTCGGTCTCTCCTACTATCGGCTCGAGCGGTTTCGTGAGGCGCTCGCCGACATGCAGACGTATCGTCGCGTCTCTGGTCGCGCCGATCAGAACCACATCATCGCCGACTGCCTCCGCGCGCTCGGCCGGCCGGAACGTGCGGTGCCGCTCGCCGAGGAGGCGCTCGCCGCCAAGGGTGTCTCGCTCGCCGCGAAAGCGGAGGCCGTGATCGTCGCCGCGAGCGCGCTCGCCGATCAGGGAAAGTTCGACCAGGCCCTCGGGCTGCTCCGCCGCGTTCGAACTCGCGAGGACGTCGCGGGTCCCGAGGTCATCCGGGTCTGGTACGTGACCGGCGACATCCTCTCGCGCGCCGGCAGGAAACAGGAAGCAGTCCGAGAGTTCCGCAAGATCATGCGCCACGATGCGTCGGCGTACGACGTCGCCGAGCGCGTCGCTCAGCTCTCCTGATCGGCCGCCGCGGCCGCAGTCTCGCGTTCCCGACGCTTGTCCCAGTACCGCATGATCCCCATGGCGTTCATGCGAACGCCCGCCAGGATCTCGAACCGGTCGAGGTCGATCGCCGCTTCCGACCCCGTCTCCACGTCGTGGCGGGCTTCCGCTTCGAGCAAAGACACGATCTCGTCGAGATCATGCGTCGTCTCCATCGCCACGCGCACCGACTCGGTCCACGCGCGGAAGCGTTCGACGGCGAGGTCGCAGATCCGCTCGACGTCGCGAACGGGACCGAAGTGCGAGAACAGCACCACCTCTCCGGCGAGTGAGCGGATCTTCTGAATGCTTTCTATGGCGAGCTCCAGGTCGTATTCCGGCGGCGGCGTCGCCGGGCGGAGCACGGGGACGTCTGGGGGATGGATGCCGAGCGCGTCACCGGTGAACACAACCCCCGTCGCCGAGTCGACGAGCGCGACCTGATGTGAGGCGTGTCCCGGGGTGGCGGTTGCGGTGAGCGCTCGCCCGCCGAGCTCGATCATGCTTCCATCCGTAACGCTCTGGATCCGTTGGGCCGGAACGGGTTCCACCATGCCGAACAGCGACGCCATCCGCTCCTCGCCGTACACCCTGGTCGCACTCGCGACGAGCCGGGTCGGGTCGGCGAGATGCTGCGCCCCGCGTTCGTGCACCCACACCGTCGCCTTCGGATACGAGCCGCACAACGTCCCGACGCCGCCGGCGTGGTCGAGATGGATGTGCGTCACCACGATGTGTGCCAGGTCGTCGCGGCCGATCCCGAGCCTGTCGAGCCCGGCTTTCACACGTCCGGCAGATGTGGTCGGTCCGGTCTCGACGATCGCCGGTTCACGAGCGTCGAGCAGGTATGCGGCTGTGTACCGCTCGAGGCCCCCGTAGAACGTATCGATCGCCGTGATGCCGTCGGCGACGTCGAAGACAACGGGATCCATTCGGGCGAGTCTACGCGTGCCAGTTGTGTCACTGGCTCCTGCTACCGTCGCGCGATGTCGGGACGACTCGAGGGAGGGTCAATGGTGGCCGTGAACGTCGTCGTGCTCGCCGGGACGGTGTCCGCCGATCCTGTCGAGCGGCGCATGCCGTCAGGCGACGAAGTGACCGAGCTTCGGCTCTCCGTTCCGGAGGCGGGCAGACGCCTCCTCCCCTTACCCGTCGCCGTGTGGCATCGCGATGTCGGCAAGCGCGCGTTGAAGGGCCTCGGCAAAGGCGACGACGTGCTCGTGTACGGCCAGTTGGTGCGGCGGTTCTACCGGAGCGGAGCGGGAGCGAGGAGCCTCACCGAGGTCGTCGCCTCGGGCATCAAGAAGCTCGAGGCGCCGGAGGTGGAGTAGGCGTCGCTCGGACGAGCGGCGTCACTCGGCCTCGAGCGGGCGCATCACCATGCCCGTCCGCGGCTTCGGCCAGAAGAACGTGGACTTCTGCGGCAGCGTGTGACCGAGCTCGACGACGCTGCGGATCGTCTCGGCGTTCGTCGGAGGCAAGAGGTACGCGGCCGTGGCCTCGCGACGGCGAACGACGTCCTCTGCGGCGACGGCGTCCGGCGTGAACCGCAACGTCTGCGATTGACCGGCGAGCACCTGCTCGTGCAGCCGCGATACGGCGGGAGGTTCGCCGACGAGCTCGGCGACGCGATGCTCGAGAGCCCCGCCCTCGAACGCGACGGTTCCGTACGCGAGCTTCCGGTCGTCGACCGAGTCGAGCACCTCCTCGAGGTCGCGGACTCGGGTTCCCGTGGTCGGCGGCGATCCGTCGAGCGCGATGCGATGGAACGGCAAGACCGGCGGGTCCTCGAACGCCGCGTCGACGAGGAACATCATCACGCGGTCCCAGGGGCCCGGACCGTGGCGCGCGCGTAACTCATCTCTGTAGCGGAGCGCCGTGGCGTATCGGTGATGTCCGTCGGCGATCATGAGCGACGTCGATCCGAGCCACGTGGCAAGGTGCGCGTCCGGAGCCGACACCCACATGCCGTGCTCGACGCCGTCGTCGTCCACGAGCGACGCGGCGGGTTCGCCCGACGTTGCCTCCTCGAGCCACCTCGCGAGCTCCGGGATGGGACCGGCGAACACCGCGTAGATGCACGACGGGTTTGCGCCGATCGCGCGCATGAGCCGGAGCCTGTCCTCGACCGGACCACGCATCGTGCGCTCGTGCGGAACAATGCCGCCGCCCCAGTCCTCGAGCTCAAGCGCGCAGATCAGCCCTCGGATCCGACGGGGCCGGCCGTGGAAGTGGAATCGCATCTCGTACGGGTAGTAGGCGGGACCGTCGGTGGTCACAAGGACGCCGTCGTCGCGCCACAGCGACAGCGATCGCGCGGCCTCCGCGTAGGGATCGAGTTCGCGTCCAGGTTGCGCGTTCGCGTCCTCGGCGAGATCGAGGCGGATCACGTTGTAGGGACTCGCGGAGAGGTAGCGGGCATGCTCCTCCTCCGAGATCACGTCGTAAGGTGGTGCCGTGACGACCTCGAACGAACCGACTCGGTCGCGCTCGAAGCGCAGGCCGACGAACGGGAAGATGCGGGGCACGCGGGATGTATAGCAGGCGCCCCGAACACGAGACCGAGTCGGCCTACGACCTGTTCCACCGGGGCGTCGGGTTCCTCTCGCACGGACATCCGCACCAGGCCGCGATGCTCCTGTCGCGGGCGAAGCTGCTGGAGCCGGACAAGGCGTCGATCCGAGAGGCGCTCGGGCGTGCGCTGTTCAACGCGGGAAGGGCGCTCCGCGCACGACGGGAGTTCGCCAGGGCCGTCCAGATCGATCCCGCGAACGACTACGCGCACTTCGGGCTGGCGCTGGCGTGTGAGCGGACCGGCCAGCGCTCGCGCGCGATCGGTCATCTGAAGCTCGCCATCGCGATGCGACCCGGCGTCGACGATTACGAACGCGCGCTTGCCCGGCTCGCCGGGTGATGCTCGCAGCGCGCTACGACGCGCTGCTGTTCGATCTCGACGGAGTGATTTACCGCGGTGACGAGGTGGTCGAGGGTGCTCCGGAGACGATCGAGGCCGTTCGCAGCGCCGGAGCGGGGGTGGTGTTCCTCACCAACAACTCGTCTCGGACAGCCGAGCGCGTGGCGGAGAAGCTGGCTCGCCTCGGGGTGAGGGCCGACGCGTCCGAGGTGATGACGTCCGCGGTCGCCACCGCCGAAATGCTCGCTCGAAGTGGCGGTGGGACCGCGTACGCCATCGGGGGTGAGGGTGTCACTCGTGCGCTCGTCGACGCGGGCATCGACGTCGTCGACGGCCAACCTCCGCGCGTCGATCTCGTCGTCGTCGGGATCGACGACGACTTCACGTACGCGCGGCTCCGAACGGCGAGCGTGCTCGTTCAGCGGGGGGCACGCCTGGTCGCGACGAACGCGGATCGGACGTTCCCCGCAACCGGCGGCGAACTGTGGCCCGGGGCGGGCGCGCTGGTTGCCGCACTGGAGACCTCGACCGGAGTCGAGGCCGAGGTCGTCGGCAAGCCACACGCGCCGCTGTTCGAAGCGGCCCTTCGTCGCTCGGGCGGGTCGACGCCGCTCGTGATCGGCGATCGCCTGGACACCGACATCGCGGGCGCGAACGCGCTCGGCTGGGACTCGATGCTGGTGCTCTCGGGTGTCTCGACGGAGGCGGAGCTTTCGGGCTCACCCTTCCGCCCGACGTACGTCGCACGCGACGTTCGAGCCTTGCTCGACGAGGACGCGGTCGAGCGCGTCGGTAGAGCACTAGACGCGGACGACGATCAGAAGTAGTCGGGCCGGGCCGGATACGCCTGGGGAGTTCCGACGTGCGGTCGTCGGTAGAAGAGCCACGCCACGATCGCTCCGAACCCGAACCCGCCGATGTGAGCCCAATAGGCCACACCGCCGCCGACGTCGATACCGAGCGATCCGACCCCGCTGAACAATTGCAGCACGAACCACGCACCGAGCACGAACAACGCGGAAACGTCGAGCACGGTGATCAAGAAGAAGAAGACGAGGACCGTCACGCGGGCGCGCGGGAAGAGGACAGCGTACGCGCCAAGGACCGCACCGATCGCACCGGACGCCCCCAGGCTGGGGATCGTCGAGTTTGGGTCGAACACGAACTGCAGCGCCGCCGCGGCGACCCCCCCGAGCAGGTAGAACAACGGGAAGACGACGTATCCGAGCCGATCCTCGACGTTGTTCCCGAACACCCACAGGTACAGCATGTTCCCCGCGATGTGGAGCCAGCCACCGTGCAGGAACATCGCCACGAAGATCGACGCAAGCCAGCTCTTGTCCGGACAGTCCTGCTGCAGCTCAGCCTGGAGCTGGGCGCCCACACCGACCTGACGGAACTCCTCGTCGAGGGCCTGTCGCGCTTCGGCTCCGCCGTCGGCGAGGTTTTCCTGGTGAGCGATCTCGAAGGGGATCTCCGCGTTGCAGAAGAAGAACATCTGCTGTTCGAAGTCGGACCCGCCGAGCGTCGGCTGCCAGAACAGGAAGATCACAACGTTCGCGGCGATCAAGCCGAGCGTGAGGATCGGCACCCGACGCGTCGGGTTGGCGTCGCGGAGGGGGATCATCGCTGACGCCCGCCAGCAGCGCGCACCCGGCGAGCCTAGCAGCGGCGAGGGTCTCGGGTCGCTCTATCCTTGCGACACACCGACGGATACGCCCTCGGCGAGCCGGAAAGGAGGTCACGTGACTCGTCGGCGCCTGGACGCGGAGCTCGTTCGTCGTGGACTCGTGGCATCGACCGACGACGCACGCGTCGCGGTCGAGAGCGGCTCCGTTCGCGTCGCTGGCCGCCGGGCGGACAAGCCGACGACCCTCGTCGACGACGCGATGCCGGTCGAGATCCTCGCGAGCGCCGAGCGCCGGTACGTCTCGCGTGGCGGGGAGAAACTCGAGGCCGCCGTCGACGCGTTCGCCATCGACGTCGACGGGCGGCGCTGCCTGGACGCCGGCGCGTCGACCGGCGGGTTCACCGATTGCCTGCTCCGGCGGGGAGCCGCCCACGTCGTGGCCGTTGACGTGGGGTACGGCCAGCTGGCGTGGTCGCTCCGAACGGACGAGCGCGTCACGTTCCTCGAGCGGACGAACGTTCGCGAATTGACGCCGGCGTTCCTGCCGTACGCTCCCGACCTGGTGGTCGCGGACCTGTCGTTCATCTCCCTCCGCTCGACGATCCCGGCGCTTGCCGCCGTGGCCGACAGGAGTGCCGACTTCGTCCTGCTGGTGAAGCCGCAGTTCGAGGCGGAGCGCTCGGACGCTCCGGGAGGCGTCGTCCGCGACCCGGCCGTGTGGCGGCGCGCGATCGAGGGCGTAGCGGACGCCTGCCGGGGCGAGAACCTCGAACCGACGAGCGTGCTCGCTTCCCCGCTCACCGGTCCGGCCGGGAACGTCGAGTTCTTCGTGCACGCCGTCACGGACGGAACGCCACCGGCGCCCGGGAGGTTCGACGTCGACTCCGCCGTGCAGGCGGGCCGCACGCTGGTGGAGGTCCGGTGAAGCGCGTCGGACTCGTCGCGCACCCAACGAGACCCGCCGCCAAGGAGGCGGCCGATCGGCTCGAGCTGTGGTTCGAGGAGCGACGGATCGAGGTGCGCCGGACCGATGGCACCCATACCGAGGACGAGACCGCCGCCGTCGCGTTCGCCCAGGACCTGGATCTCGTCGTCGCCGTCGGCGGTGATGGAACGCTCCTCCGCGCCGCGCATCTCGCGTCGCGATGCGACGTGCCGATCCTCGGCGTGAAGGTGGGCCGCATGGGTTTCCTCACGGAGGTCGAGCCTGAGTACGCTGGCGATCTGCTCGAGCGCATCGTCGAAGGACGCGCTCGGATCGAGGAACGCTTGGCCATGCTGGCGGAGCTCCGCGAGGACGTATCTCCCGCACAGTGGGCGCTGAACGAGGTCATCGTCGAGAAGACCGCGCGGCACCGGCTGATCCGGCTCGCCGTATACGTCGACGAAACGTACGTGACGACGTTCTCGGCAGACGGCGTGATCACTGCGACACCGACCGGCTCGACCGCGTACTCGTTCTCGGCCGGCGGCCCCATCGTGACGCCGTCCGTGCCGTGCATCGTGGTCACGCCGATCGCGCCCCACATGGTGTTCGATCGATCGCTCGTGCTCGATGCGGATGAGCGGGTGACGATCGAGGTGCTGGGCGATGAGGCGGCCGTCGTCTCCGCCGACGGACGGGCGAGCCTGGAGGTGCCGGTCGGCTCGCGGGTTCGGATCGGTCGCGCGCCACGGCCGGCTCGGTTCGTTCGGCTCGACGACACACCGACGTTCCATGAGCTGGTGCGGCGGAAGTTCGACCTCCCCGGTTCTCACGCACACGGCGATCCTCGGTCCTAGCCCGTCGGATACCCTGTGGCGTACCGGATCGGGAGCGTCGCGCCGCGACGCGGACGTCTCGTGCGCTCAGGGAGGCCGTGCGACGGCGATCAGATCGAAGACGTTGTTCGGACGGCCCTTGCGGCGTCAACGGCCGAACGAGGGTTCCGCCCGCGTCGACGCGCGTACGAAGCTTCTCGTCCAGCGCGCTGGCGCGGGCGACATCGCCGTCATCGATCATGAGGATCTCGACCGCGTCTCTGCGGAAGCGCTGGTCCGCGCCGGTGTCGCCGGCGTGGTGAACGCTGCCACCTCCATCACCCGCCGATATCCGAACCTCGGACCGCTGACTCTGGTGGGAGCGGGGATCCCCTTGATCGACTCGTGTGGATCCCTCCTGCTCAAGAAGATCCGAGAGGGCGATCCGGTGAAGCTCCGGGGCGACCGAGTGCTCGTCCGCGATCGGCTCGTCGCGGTCGGCATCCGCCAGAGCGAGAGCGCCATCCGAGACGCGATGGCAACGGCGCAACTGGCGCTGGCGGAACGGTTCGAGAGCTTCGCCGCGAACACCGTCGACTTCATGCAGCGCGAACGCGACCTGTTGTTCGGAGGCTCGGGCCTGCCGCCGCTCGCGCACGACCTGGCCCGTCGCCACGTTCTCGTGGTGGTTCGCGGTCCCAACCACAAGGAGGACCTCGCAGTACTCGGTCCGTACATCCGCGACGTGCGCCCGGTCCTGGTCGGCGTCGACGGTGGGGCCGACGCACTGATCGAGGCGGGGTACCGACCGGAGATCATCATCGGCGACATGGACAGCGTGTCGGACGGCGCCCTCCGCCTTGCGCTGGCGAACGGTCATCTGTGGAGGCGGAGGCCACCGACGGAGGTCGTCCTGCACGCGTACGAGGACGGTCACGCGCCGGGCCGCGCCCGCCTGGACGACCTCGGCGTCCCGTACTCGGTCGTCGCCGCAGCGGGAACGAGCGAGGACGTCGCGTACCTGCTCGCGCACGAGAAGGGCGCCGAGACCATCGTGGCTGTGGGGAGTCACGGCAACCTGCGCGAGTTCCTCGACAAGGGACGAAGAGGCATGGCGAGCACGTTCCTCGTCCGCCTTCGAGTCGGGGAGATCCTGATGGACGCGAAGGGCGTGTCCCGCGTGTACTCGTCTCGCCTGCGAACCCGCGACGGTCTGCTCCTCGTGGGGGCGGCGTTCGCCGCGATCGGCGCCGTGATCGCCGTATCGCCCCCGCTCCGGCTGTACGTGATCCAGCTGTTCGAGGAGTTCCGGCAGTGGTTGTTCGACCTGAAGGCGTTGCTGTGATCTCGTTCCGGTATCACGTCGTAACGATCGTCGCGGTCTTCCTGGCGCTGGCGATCGGGCTCCTCGGTGGGGGAGCGTTCGTTCAGCCGGCGCTGCAGGACCAACTGGAGCAGCAGACCCTGGAGCAGCTGCGGAACAACGCGGAGCTTCGCGAACAGCTCGATGAGGTGAGGGCTGAGGTCGCGGCGATGAACGGGTTCGCGTCGTCGGCACTGCCGTACCTCGCCCGCGACCGCCTCATCGGGAGCACCGCGGTGATCGTGGCGCACGAGGACGTCGAGGACGCCGTTGTCGCCAGCGCCGAGGAGGCGCTCACTATCGGTGGCGCCGAGATCGTCGCGTCAATCTCCGCGTCGAGCGATCTGTTGTCGGAGGACCCCGAGACGCAGGCGCAGCTTGCGGACATCCTGGGGATCTTCTCGGCGCCGCCCGAGGAGCTGTCGGCGGCGGCAGCTGCCGCGCTCGCGCGACGGCTGCGCGCGGCGCCCGACGACGGCGCCCTTCCAGAGGACGACGTGCTGAACAGGTTGCTGTCGGCCGGGTTCTTGGATACGAGCGAGGAGAAGCCGAGCCTCGACGACATCGGTCGGAGCGGACAGATCGTCGTCGTGCTCGCCGGGGGCGCCACCGAGGAATCCGCGCTCGCGCCTGACGCGTTCGCGGTTCCGCTCGTGGACGCGCTCACCGAGCTGGGTGTTCCCGTCGCGGCCGGCGAGTCGGCCACGACGCCCGTTCCGTACGTCGGCGCCGTCGACGGCGACGGCGTGGTGACCGTGGACGACCTGGACCTCACCATGGGTGGCGCCGCGCTCGTTCTGGGGCTGGATCGACTGCTCGCCACCGGCGAGGGCGGGACATACGGGCTCAAGGACGGGGCGGATCCCCTGCCGCCACTCGCGTAACCGGGGGCCTGGCGGCGGGCGCGGCGAGCGAGGCGAGCCTCGAACGGACGCCCCGAACGGAGCGCGTGGTGGCGCTCGTGGCCGCGCGCGACGAGGCCGAGCTGATCGGGATGACCGTACAGGCGCTCCGGATGATCGACGGCGTCTCGGAGGTCGTCGTCGTCGACGACGGATCGCGCGACGCCACGTCGGCGAGGGCGATCGAGGCCGGCGCTACGGTATTTCGGCGGGAGCGCCCCCTCGGCAAGGGCGATGCCGTCGATCGAGCGCTCCAGGGCGCGATGGCCGACGTATGGCTGCTCGCGGACGGCGATCTCGGCTCGAGCGCGTCGGCGCTGGCCGCGGTGCTCGAGGCCGTGCTCGAGGGGGATGCCGATCTCGCCATCGCCGCGTTCCCCCCGGAGCGTGAGGGCGGCGGGTTCGGGCTCGTGAAGCGAGCCGCGCGCTGGGCGATCCGCCGTCTGTGTGGATTCGACGCGACCGAACCGCTCTCCGGTCAGCGGGCGATGACCGCGACGGCGATCGACGCGGTCCGGCCGCTCGCGCACGGATTCGGGATGGAGACGGCGATGACCATCGATGCCGTGCGCGCCGGACTCCGCGTCGTCGAGGTGCCCGCTGGGCTCTCGCACCGGCCGAGCTTTCGAAACGCACGCGGGTTCGTCCACCGGGGCAGACAGGGGTGGGACGTCGTGCGTGCGGTCCTGCCGCGTGCGTTCCGGTTCCGATGAGGTGGGGACGGTTCGCGACAACGAACCACCGCGGCGTACCGGTGCCGATGGTGCTCGGCATCGCGCTCGCGCTGTGCGCGACGGCGTCGACCGTTGTGTACGCGACCGTCCGCGGAGCCGGCGCGGCGGCCTGGGGAGCGCTCGCGGGCATGCTCCTCGTCTTCGCGGCCGGGCTCGTCGACGACCTCGTACCGGTCGGGCCGCGCGGGTTGCGGAACCACCTGCGCGAGCTCGTGTCTGGGCGGATGACGACGGGGATCCTGAAGTTGATCGTGACCGTGGGGGCGTCCGTGTTCGCCGTTGCGCTGCAACCGGAACGCGCGGCGTACGCCACGGTGGCCGCGGTCGTGCTCTTGGCGGCGTCGGCGAACGTGTGGAACGGCCTCGACGTGCGTCCGGGGCGTGCGTTGAAGGCGTTCGTCTTCGTCTGCGTCGCGTTCGCGGTCTGGGGCGATCTCGCCAATGTCCCCGCGATGGCCGGCCTTGCCGCCTGCGCGATCGTCGCGCTCCCGTTCGACCTCACCGAGCGCGCCATGCTCGGGGATGGCGGCGCGAACCTGCTCGGGTTCGCCGTCGGCCTGGCGATCGCCGACGTGCTGGCCGATCCCTGGGTACCCGTCGCGGCCGTCGCCGCGGTCGGGCTGAACATCCTGGCCGATACGGTGACGTTGAGCCGCGTGATCGACGCGACGCCGCCGCTCCGCTGGGCCGACGGGCTCGGCCGAAGGCCCTGAGCACGCACGAACACGGCAATTCGCCCCTGAAAGTCGAGGAGCACGCTCGACGCGTCGGGCCGCTCTGTTACGATGCCATCCCGACGTGCAGACGCCACTGGGGAAGCCGCCGGGAAAGAAGGATCCGAAGTTCATCTTCGTCACCGGTGGCGTCGCCTCCGGCCTCGGTAAGGGCATCACCACCGCCTCGCTGGGCCGCCTCTTCCGCTCCCGCGGACTTCGGGTCGCTCTCCAGAAGCTCGATCCGTACGTCAACGTCGACCCGGGCACCATGAACCCGTTCGAGCACGGCGAGGTGTTCGTGCTCGACGACGGGGCCGAGACGGACCTGGATCTCGGCCACTACGAGCGCTTCACCGGGGAGAACCTCCACCGCGGTTCCAACGTCACCACCGGCGCGGTCTACTCCGCCGTGATCCAGAAGGAACGCAGAGGTGACTACCTCGGCAAGACCGTGCAGGTCATCCCACACATCACCGACGAGATCAAGGAGCGCATCCGCAACCACGCCGCGGCCGAGAACGCCGACGTTGTGATCGTCGAGGTGGGCGGGACCGTCGGCGACATCGAGTCGCTGCCGTTCCTGGAGGCGATTCGCCAGCTGCGAAACGAGGTGGGACGCGACCGCTGCGCGTTCGTCCACGTGAGCCTGATGCCGTTCATCGGTCCGTCGGGTGAGCTCAAGACCAAACCGACGCAGCACTCGGTCAAGGAACTGCGTTCGATCGGTCTGCAGCCGGACGCGATCGTGTGCCGTTCGGACCGAGTGATCGGTCGGCACCTCAAGGAGAAGGTCAGCCTGCTGTGCGACGTGCCGATCTCCGGCGTCGTGTCCGCGCCAGATTCGGACTCGATCTATCGCGTGCCGCTCGTGTTGCACGACGAAGAGCTCGACCGTGAGCTCGCGCATCACTTGCGGATCGACGCCGAACCCAACCTGAACGAGTGGCGCGACCTCGTCCACCGTATCGACGCCGCGTCCGAACCCGTTCGGATCGCGATCGTTGGCAAGTACGTGAACCTTCGCGACGCCTACCTGTCGGTGATCGAAGCGCTCAAGCACGGTGGGTTCCACCACGGCGCACACATCGAGATCGAGTGGATCTCGTCGGACGACCTCGAGGGCGGCGACATGCGCGAGATCTTCGAGGGGATCCATGGGATCGTCGTCCCGGGCGGATTCGGATGGCGTGGTGTGGAGGGCAAGCTCGACGCGATCCGTTACGCGCGCGAGAACGGCGTCCCGTACCTCGGTCTGTGCCTCGGCCTGCAGTGTGCGGTGATCGAGTTCGCCCGCAACGTTTGCGGGCTCGACGCAGCGAACTCCTCCGAGTTCGATCCGGCCACTCCGCACCCGGTGATCGACCTGCTGCCGGAGCAGAAGAACGTTACGGATCTCGGCGGGTCGATGCGCCTCGGCGCGCAGCCGTGCCACGTGACTCCGGGCAGCAAGGCTGCCGAGGTGTACGGCGAACCCGTCGTGTACGAGCGGCACCGTCACCGGTACGAGGTGAATCCCGCGTACCACGAGGCGTTGTCGGAGAAGGGTCTCGTGTTCTCCGGCATGTCGCCCGATGGGCGACTCGTCGAGATCATCGAGCTCGAGGACCACCCGTTCTTCATGGCCGGGCAGTTCCACCCCGAGCTCCGCTCGCGGCCGACGAGGCCGCACCCGTTGTTCCGCGACTTCATCGGCGCCGCGTTGAAACTAGCGCGCTCCGGACCTGTGGCGGAACCCCCGCTGGTCGTCCGCCGTTAGCACGACGATGCGGCGTCCGCCGTCGACGCGGCGATGACCGACGACACCTCGCGCCAAGAGCCGATGTCGGCGGAGACCGTCTACGACGGTTCGATCTTCGCGCTCGTCCAGGAGCGCTGGCCGAATGGCGAGTACGACGTCGTTCGCCACAGGGGTGCAGCCGCGGTCGTACCGGTGACGCCCGACGGCGACGTGCTCCTCGTTCGACAGTTTCGGCCGGCGATCCGGCAGGAGCTCGTGGAGATCCCCGCCGGGCTGCTCGACACCAGCGGTGAGGACGCGCTCGCGTGCGCGGCGCGTGAGCTGTTCGAGGAGACGGGATATCGACACGAGTCGATGGAGTTCATCGGGGGCATCTACACGTCGGCGGGCTACTCCGACGAGTTCATCCACCTGTTCTGGGCCAGGACGTTCGCCGAGCCCGAGGCCATGCCGGAGGAGGGAATCCAGCTCGTCCGCACGCGGTTCGCGGAGATGGCGGCGGCGGCACGCGCCGGCCGCATCCGCGACGCGAAGACCGCGCTCGCGCTCGTCCTGACCGCGCGCAGACTGGACACGTCATGATCCATCCCGCCACCCGCTACGCCCGAAGCGGCGAGCTCAACATCGCCTACCAGGTCGTCGGAGACGGACCGTTCGATCTCGTCTACGTCCCGGGGTGGGTCTCGAACCTCGATCTGATGTGGGAGGAGCCGTCGTACGCGGGACTCCTCGAGCGGTTCGCTTCGTTCTCGAGACTGATCCTGTTCGACAAGCGCGGGACTGGACTCTCCGACCCGGTGCCGTTCGACCAGCTGCCCACCCTGGAGCAGCGCATGGACGACGTCCGCGCGGTGATGGACGCCGCCGGATCCGAGCGCGCCGCGTTGCTCGGCCACTCCGAGGGCGGCAACATGTGCATCCTGTTCGCGGCGACGTATCCCGACCGAGCGTCCGCGCTCGTCTTGGTGGGGTGCTACGCCAAGCGCATCCGATCCGACGACTACCCGTGGGCTCCGGCGTGGGACGAGCGCATTCGCGAGATCGAGGACACGGAGCGCTCGTGGGCGGACCCCGACGTCGTACGGACGCTCGCGCCGAGCAGGGCCGACGACGCGAGGTTCGTGGCGTGGCTGACCCGCTACCTCCGCGCGTCGGCGAGCCCGAAAGCCGGGGCGGGGCTCCTGCGGATGAACTCCATGATCGACGTACGAGACGTCTTGCCGGCGATCCGCGTGCCGACGCTGCTCGTCTACCGGTCGCACGATCTCGACGTGAACGTCGAGGAAGGACGGTACATCGCGTCGCGGATCCGGGGTGCTCGCCTCGTCGAGCTACCGGGACGCGACCACCTGATGTGGACCGGCAACGCCGACGCGATCGCGGACGAGGTCGAGGGCTTCCTGACCGGGACCCGCCGCGGGCCCGAGCCCGACCGAGTGCTCACGACCGTGCTGTTCACCGACATCGCCGGGTCGACCGCACGCGCCGCCGAGATCGGTGACCGTGCGTGGAAGCAGCTCGTCGATCGCCACGACGAGGCCATCCGACGCCAGCTCGACCGGTGGCGCGGACGTGAGGTCGATACCGCGGGCGACGGGTTCCTGGCGACGTTCGACGGACCGGCCCGAGCGGTGAGATGTGCGTCGTCCGTCGTCGACGCGGTACACGAGCTCGGCCTCGACGTCCGCGCGGGCGTTCACACAGGCGAAGTGGAGGTCGCCGACGCCAACGTGCGCGGGATCGCCGTCCACATCGGATCGCGCGTCGCCGCGCTTGCGGCTCCTGGTGAGGTGCTCGTTTCCAGGACGGTCGTCGATCTCGTCGCCGGATCGGGGATCGCGTTCACCGATCGGGGTGAGCACTCGTTGAAGGGTGTGCCCAGCGTGTGGCAGCTGTTCGCCGTGGAGCCGGGCCGAGACGCCGGGTAGGCTTTGCCGGAGGGCGCAACCGCTTCCATCTCCGCGAAAGGGCCGTCGTGATCGTCGGGGTCCCCAAGGAGCTGAAGGACAACGAGTACCGCGTCGCGCTCACGCCGGAGGGCGCGAGGGAGCTCACGCGCGCGGGGCACGACGTCCTGATCGAGGATGGCGCCGGCGAGGGCTCCGCCGTCCCGCAGCAGCGATACGAACGCGCCGGAGCCGACGTCGTCGGCGGCGCCGACGAGCTGTGGTCGAGCTCCGACATGATCCTCAAGGTCAAGGAGCCGATTCCGGAGGAGTACCCACGCCTCCGCGAGGGTCAGATCCTGTTCACCTACCTCCACCTGGCCGCCAGCGCGGAGCTCACGAAGACGCTGCTCGAGCGGAAGGTCTCTGCCGTGGCGTACGAGACCGTGCAGCTGCCCGACGGACGGCTTCCGCTCCTCGCTCCGATGAGCGAGATCGCCGGCCGGATGGCGCCGCACGTGGCGGCGAGATTGCTCGAGAAGGAGTACGGCGGTCGGGGCGTGCTCATGGGGGGCGTCTCCGGCGTTCGTCCGGCGCGAGTGCTCGTGCTCGGCGCCGGCATGGCCGGCTCGAACGCCGCGGTGATCGCCGCCGGTATGGAGGCCGAGGTCCTCGTCGTCGACAAGAACCTCGACAAGCTCCGTTTCGTCGACACGATCCATCGCGGCCGCATCACGACGCTGATGTCGGACCAGCTCACCCTGGAGCAGCGGGTTCGGGACGCCGACGTCGTGATCGGGGCGGTGCTCATCCCCGGTGCGCGCGCGCCGAAGCTCGTGTCGGAGGAGATGGTCGCGTCGATGCGCGCGGGGTCCGTGGTGATCGACGTCGCGATCGACCAGGGCGGGTGTATCGAGACGGCGCGCATGACGACGCATTCGGATCCCACCTACGTCGTGCACGGCGTGGTCCACTATTGCGTCGGCAACATGCCCGGAGCCGTCCCGAACACATCGACCTACGCGCTGACGAACGTGACGCTGCCGTACGCGATCGACGTTGCGACGAAGGGTCTGGAGCAGGCCGTGCGCGAGGATCCCGCGCTGGCCCTCGGCGTCAACGCGTACGCCGGCGCGCTCACCAGCGACGCTGTCGCCGAGGCGCACGGCGTTGCGTACACCCCGCTCGCGGACGCAGGCGTCGGCTGAGCGCGGAGCCGCTCCGTGCGTGAGGATGTTTCGTCTCAGATTGAGCGGTTCCTCGATCATTTGACGGTCGAACGCGGTCTGTCGCGCCATACGATCGCGGCATACCGGCGGGACCTGGCCAGGTACGCGGAGTTCCTGCGGCGCCGTCGCGTCCGCGACGCGACGGCGGTCACGGCGCGGAACGTAACGGCGCACATCGCGGGAGTGTCGTCGTCGACCCACGGAGACGGCGTGCCGTACCGTGCGACGTCGGTGGTGCGTGCGCTGTCGTCGATCCGAGCGTTCCACCGATTCCTGATGCGCGAGGGTGAGGCCGACGTCGACCCGACCGCCGGCGTCATCCGCCCAAGGCTCCCGCGGCGCCTTCCCAGACCGCTGTCAGTCGAGGACGTGGGGAAGATCCTGGCGCAGCCAGGTCCTTCCACTGTGCAGGGCCTCCGCGACCGAGCGGTCCTCGAGACGCTGTACGGCGCGGGGCTGCGCGTCTCAGAGCTGGTTGGTCTGGACGTCGACGACGTGGACCTGGAGGAGGGTCGCGTTCGCGTTCTCGGGAAGGGGAGCAAGGAACGGGACGTTCCGCTCGGCCGGTACGCGCGGGACGCGATCGCCGCCTACCTCACACGCGTGCGCCCCGAGATCGCGACGGCACGCTCGCGGTCGGCCCTGTTCCTGAACCTCCGAGGGGGCCGACTCACGCGACAGGGATGCACCGGAATCCTCGAACGACACGCCGCGGCGGCGAGGATCCAAGCGCGCGTGAGCCCGCACACGCTCCGGCACTCGTTCGCCACGCATCTGCTCGAGGGCGGCGCGGACGTGCGCGTCGTGCAGGAGCTCTTGGGACACGCGAGCGTTGCCACCACGCAGGTCTATACGCTGGTATCGAAAGAGCACCTGCGAGAGGTGTACTTCAGCTCGCACCCCCGAGCGCGGTCGAGCGGGCGGAGCGTGAAGGGAGGGGGAAACCGTGTTGGAGCCGTCGAAGCTGGCGGAGCTCCGCGCTGAGCTCGAGCAGCAGCGAGAGAACCTGCGCAAGGAGATCGTCGAGCAGGGGGGCGATCCCGACTCCGACGACGCAGCGATCGACGTCGAGCGTGGATTCGCCGACAGCGCGCACAGCACGGCCGAGCGCGCGCGGTTGTTGTCGGTGATGAAGGCCCTCCGCTCCAATCTTCGGTGGGTCGACCGCGCTCTCACCAAGATGGAGCTCGGCACGTACGGGACGTGCGAGCGGTGCGGGAACCCCATCGGGATCGAACGGCTCGAGGCGCTGCCGTGGGCGATCCTGTGCATCGACTGCAAGCAGAAGGGCGAGGGCCGCTGACCACTCCCGAGTCGGCGCGGCTCGTCCCCCGCGTCCTGATCGTCGTGTGCGATTCGTTCGGCGTGGGAGACGCGCCAGACGCCGAAGCGTACGGCGACGAGGGGTCGGACACACTCGGCAACACCGCCAAGGCGGTCGGCGGCATCGTCGCGCCGAACCTTGGAAGTCTCGGGCTGGGAATGCTCACCGACATCGTCGGTATGGAACCGGGCGCCGAGGCCGGTACGGCGCACGGTCGGCTCACCGAGCGCTCCGCCGGCAAGGACACGACGACCGGTCACTGGGAGATGTCGGGCATCGTCCTCGACACAGCGTTCCCCCTGTATCCCGACGGGTTCCCGCCGGAGGTGATCGAGCCGTTCGAGCGCCAGATCGGACGTGAGGTCCTCGGCAATTTCCCGGCATCGGGGACAGAGATCATCGACCGACTGGGTGAGGAACACCTTCGAACCGGTCGCCCCATCGTGTACACGAGCGGAGACTCGGTCTTCCAGATCGCAGCACACACCGACGTCGTCAGCCTGCAACAGCTGTACGAGTGGTGCCGCGTGGCGCGGCGTCTGCTGACCGGCCCACACAACGTCGGTCGGGTCATCGCGCGCCCGTTCACCGGTGAGCCGGGAGCGTTCGTCCGGCGACCCGAGCGCCGCGACTTCTCGGTGCCGCCACCGGGACCGACGCTCCTCGAGCGGTGCCGCGACAACGACGTCTCGGTGTATGGCGTGGGCAAGATCCAAGACATCTTCGTGGGGCAGGGGCTTACCGAGGCCGTGTATTCGGACTCGAACGATCACGGCGTCGATCTGACGATCCGATATCTGCGACGGCCGGCGCCGGCGCTCGTCATGGCGAACCTGGTGGACTTCGACAGCAAATACGGCCATCGGAACGACCCCGATGGATACGCGCACGCCGTAGAGGCTCTCGACCGTCGCTTGCCCGAGGTCGTCGATGCGCTCGAAGGCGGTGTGTTGTTGCTCACCGGCGACCACGGCTGCGACCCCACGACGCCCTCGACGGACCACTCACGAGAGCGGACGCCCCTCCTCGCGGCAGGCGTCCCGGGTGGGCCGCACGACGTCGGCGCCCGAGAGTCCTTCGCAGACCTCGGTGCGACGGCCGCGGAACTCCTGGGGGTGCCGTGGGACCTCGAGGGGACGAGCTTCGCCCGGCAGATGGGGTTCTGACGATTGGAAGTCGAGTCTTGAGGTGAGCTCGAGGGTCGCCTGGGCACGCAGGTCCGTCTATCGACCTCGACCTGAGGGTTGGTATCAGGCTTCCTGGAGAGGTGGGCGACGGAGAACGTGAGCATCACGGATCCGCGCCGTGTCCTCGAGGTCAAGCGTGATGGCGGCCGCCTGGACCCGGACGACCTGCGGGCGTTCATCCTCGGATACGCCCGGGGAGAGATCCCCGACTACCAGGCGTCGGCGTTCCTGATGGCGGCCTTCGTCAACGGGCTCGACGACGCCGAGACGCTGGCGCTGACCCGGGCGATGGTCGATTCCGGGCGAACGATCCCGCTCGAAGGGGTCACGCGCCCGAAGGTCGACAAGCACTCGACCGGTGGCGTCGCGGACGGCGTGACGCTGCTGTTCGCCCCGCTCGCGGCCTCACTCGGTCTCGCCGTGGCCAAGCTGTCCGGCCGAGGTCTCGGGCACACGGGCGGAACGCTCGACAAGCTCGAGGCGATACCGGGATTCCGAACGGATCTCGAGCCGGACGCGTTCGAGCGCCAGGTCGAACAGATCGGGTGCGCGGTGGCGGCGCAGACCGCGGACGTGGTTCCTGCCGACGGGGCGCTGTACGCCCTTCGCGACGTGACGGCAACGGTGCCGTCGATCCCGCTGATCGCCGCAAGCGTCATGTCCAAGAAGCTCGCCGTGGGAACCGACCTGATCCTGCTCGACGTGAAGGCGGGGAGCGGCACATTCATGAAGACGCCCGAGGACGCAACGGCGCTGGCGAAGGCGTGCGCGAAGCTCGCGACCGACTGGGGCCACCGAACGCGGTGCGCAGTGACCGACATGTCGCAGCCGCTCGGCGACGCGATCGGCAACGCGCTCGACATCCAGGAGGCGGTGGCGCTCCTCCGAGGCGAGATGCACGGACGGCTTCGCGACGCCGCGGTGATGTTCGCCGGCGAGGCGCTCAGCAGGTTGACGGGGATCGCCATGGGAGAGGGGCGCGCACGAGCCGCCAAGGCGATCGATTCAGGTGAAGCGCTCGAGTCGTTCCGGAAGATGATCGATTCGCAGGGCGGCGAAGCGGCCGTCGTTGACGAGCCGGAAGCCGTTCTGCCTCGAGCTCCGGTCGTCACGCTGATCCTGGCTGAGCGCGACGGCTATCTCACCACCGTGGACGCGGAATCGTTGGGCCGCGCCAGCGCCGACCTCGGTGCGGGGCGGAAGCGAAAGGGCGATCCGATCGATCCTGCCGTCGGTATCGTGTTCCGGCCCAAGATCGGTGACCGCGTCGAGAGCGGACAGCCGCTGGGGTCGGTGCACGCGCGGAGCGAAGAGGACGCGGAGACCTGCCTCACACGGATCGCGGCCGCGATCACCATTGGTGACGAACCGGTCGACGTGCCGCCGCTCGTGTTCAGCTGGTACGGAGACTAGAGCGATGGATCTCGAGAACCTCAGGTTCGCGCTCTACCTGGCGATCTCGCTCGTCCCGGCACTCGTGCTGCACGAGTACGCGCACGCGTTCGTCGCGGTGCGGCTGGGGGATCCCACGCCACGTCGGTGGGGGAGACTGACGTTCAATCCGCGACCGCTGAT
Organism: Actinomycetota bacterium; assembly: GCA_035640355.1. Taxonomy (NCBI): domain Bacteria; kingdom Bacillati; phylum Actinomycetota; species Actinomycetota bacterium. The sequence continues at coordinate 103,367 of DASQWI010000007.1, read as the reverse complement.
CGACCCGTTCGGGTCGGTGATCCTTCCGATCCTGGGGCTGATCCTCATCGCGGCTCGCGGAGCGTTCCTGCTGCCGATCTTCGCGTACGCTAAACCGCTCCCGCGTGACGCCTCCTATCTGCGCCAGCACCGGCGGGACACGCTGCTGATCGCGTCGGCGGGCCTGGTCGCGAACGTCGTCCTGATCTTCGTGGGTGGCATCCCCATCCGGCTCGGCGCGTCTGGTGAGCTCCAGCTCTTCGCGTTCGCGTGGGTGATCGTGAACGCGTACATGTTCGGCTTCCAGTTGATGCCGATCCCCGGCTTCGATGGCTCCAGGCTGCTGGCGCCGTTCCTGTCGCCTCGCGCACGCGAGGTGTTCCTCAACCTCGAGCAGTACCTCGTCCTGTTCGTGTTGGTGATCTTCTTCGTGCTGTCGGGGCCGTTTCGTTCCATTGCCGCCGCGTTCGGCAACATCGCCTGCAATCTCGCCGCGGGCACCGACTGCGTCGTGTGACGTCCCGAGACGGCGGACCCTCGGCGTTATCATCGGCCGCATCGTGACGTCCTCTCGGAGCAGCGCTCGCCGCGATCACCACGCCATCGCGCCGCCCGACGCGAAGGGGCGAGTGCTGACGGGGTTCCGCCCCACCGGACCGATGCACATCGGTCACTGGTTTGGCAACGTGATGAACCTCGTCCGTCTGCAGGAAGACCATGAGGCGTTCTACTTCCTGGCGGACTGGCACATGCTGACGACGCACTACGACCGGACGGAGGAACTGCCAGAGAACGTCCGCACGTTGGCGCTCGATCTGGTCGCCGCCGGCGTCGACCCGAACCGCGTCACCTTCTATCGCCAATCCGACGTCAAGGAGGTCGCCGAGCTGACGCTCCTGCTCGGGATGATCACGCCGCTCGGCTGGCTCGAGCGAGTCCCAACGTACAAGGAACGCCTCCGCGACATGGCCGAACGCGATGTGGCGAACTTCGGCTTGCTCGGCTACCCGGTGTTGCAGACCGTCGACATCACGATCGTGAAGGGCGAGCTCATCCCGGTCGGGGAGGATCAGGTCTCGCACGTGGAGCTCACGCGCGAGCTCGTTCGCCGGTTCAACCGTCACTACGGAGACGTGCTGGTCGAGCCGCGGGCGCTGCTTTCGAACGCCCCTTCGGTCCCGGGATCGGACGGCCGCAAGATGAGCAAGTCGCTCGACAACACGATCGATGTGCGCGACGACGAGGCGACGATCCGGCGAAAGGTCCGAAGCTTCATCACCGATCCGATGAAAGTGCGTCTCGGCGATCCCGGACGGCCGGACATCTGTCCGATCTTCGCGCTGCACCGGCTCTTCTCGCAGGACATCTACGAGTGGACGCGCGAGAACTGCAGCACCGGCGCGTTGCCATGCGTCGACTGCAAGACGAACCTGGCAGACCGCATCGTCGCGTACTACGCGCCGTTTCGAGATCGTCGCGAAGAGCTCGAGCGCACGCCTGGGGTCGCCGAGAAGATCCTGGCCGAAGGACGCGAGAAGGTGGGACCCGTGGTCGAGGAGACGATGAAGGCCGTTCGCACGGCGATGAACCTCGCCTAGCGAGCGGAGCGAGCGGATGATTACGAGATGAGCGAGCCCCCCGTCGCGGAGAGCACGTTCGCGGTCGAACTCCCCGTTTTCAGCGGACCGTTCCGGCTCCTGGCGGAGCTGATCCTCGATCACAAGATCGACGTGTGCGACGTGTCGATCGCCACGGTCACCGACCGGTTCCTCGAACGCGCCAAGGACACCGAGGGGTGGGACTTGGAGGAGGCGACGTGGTTCCTCGCCGCATCCGCCGTGCTCCTCGAGCTGAAGGTGGGCCGGCTGATGCCGCGGCACGAGGTCCTCGACGAGGAGGACATGATCGGGATCTCGCCGGACCTCGTGTACGCGCGTTCACTCGAGCTCGCCGCATTTCGTCGCGTCGCCGCGGAAGTGCAACGCCGCGCCGAGGAGGAGGCCAGGCTGTTCAGGCGCGAAGCGGGCCCCCCTCCGGAGTTCGCACACCTGTATCCCGACGTTCTGGAGCGCGTCACGCCCGACGACCTGGCGCAGGCCGCCGCCATCGTCCTGCGCCCGCCGCCGCTCCTTGACCTCGGGCACGTCACACCGATCCGCTACACGATGGCGGAGGCGCTCGACGCGGTGCGTTCGCGTCTCGGCGAGCTCGGGCAGGCTTCCTTCCGGGATCTGGTCGCCGACTGCGAGGAGCGGATCCAGGTCGTCGTTCGGTTCCTGGCGCTGCTCGACTTGTATCGAGAGGGGAAGGTGGATCTCGCGCAGGCGCAGACGTTCGGTGAGATCGTCGTCAGCTGGGAGGGGGAACGACTGCATGCCCGATGACCGCACCGAGCCGCTGCGACGGCTGGAGGCGTTGTTGTTCGTCTCCGACGAGCCGGTAACGGCCGTCGCCATCGCTGACGCGCTCGAGATCGAACGACGCGACGCCGAGGAGCTCTGTGAGGAGCTCGCGCGACGGTACGAGGAGCGCGATGCCGGCATCGTCCTTCGCAATGTCGCGGGAGGGTGGCAGTTGGCCACGCATCCGGACGCCGCGGCCGTCATCGAACGCTACGTCGTCTCGACGCGCCACGCTCGGCTCACGAAGGCGATGCTCGAGACGCTGGCCATCGTCGCGTACAAGCAGCCGGTGACCCGCCACCAGGTCTCGTCGATCCGCGGCGTGAACTCTGACGGTGTTCTCCGCGCCCTTTCCGACCGCGGCCTCGTCGCCGAGGCCGGACGTGACGAGAAGCCCGGCCGGCCCGTGCTGTTCGGCACCACGCCGGAGTTCCTGGAGCGGATCGGCTTGCCCTCTCTGTCGGGGTTGCCACCACTCGCGCCACTGCTCGGGAACGGCGACGGTACCCTTCGCGCGTCCCTCGGTGAAGACGACGGCGACGGCGACGTGACGCAGGACGACGGCGCGGAGTCCTCGACCGACTGAACGAACCATGCCGGTTGAACGCCTCCAGCGCGCGCTGGCGCGGGCGGGATATGGCTCTCGACGCGCTTCGGAGGAGCTGATCGCGGGCGGTCGCGTGACCGTCAACGGCCGGACCGCTCGCCTGGGCGACCGTGTCGACGCCGAACGAGACGAGGTTCACGTCGACGGACAGCGCATCAGCGTGGATCCGGGGCTGCGGTACCTCGCCTTCCACAAGCCCCACGGCGTCACCACCACGATGAGAGACGCCCACGCCGAACGAGACCTTCGCCGTTACCTACCGAGCGGTTCGCGCGTGTTCGCCGTGGGGCGGCTCGACCGAGACACCGAGGGGTTGTTGCTCCTGACGAACGACGGCGAGCTGGCCCATCGGCTTGCGCACCCCCGTCACGGAGTGGAGAAGGAGTACCTCGCGGAGGTCGAGGGGACGGTCACCGAACGGCACGTCGCCCGGCTGCGCCGGGGGGTGCAGCTCCAGGATGGTGTCGCGCGTGCCGTCGTGGCGCAGAGCGTCGGGCACAGCGGTGACCGCGGCGCGATCCGCCTCGTCATGACCGAGGGGCGGAAACGGGAGGTGCGCCGAATGCTCGATGCCGTCGGCCTTCCCGTGCGCCGGCTGGTCCGAACTCGGCTGGGACCGATCAGGCTCGGGAAGCTCAAGCCCGGTGAGGTTCGAGACCTGACGGCGGAGGAGGTTCGCGGCTTGTACCGCGTCGCCGGCCTGTAGCGTTACGCCCCGCGGCGGGGACGGCCAAAGAGACGGAAGGACAGCGATGAGCGTTCGGGCCGCCCGGGGCGCGATCCGGGTGAACGACGACACGGCCGATGACGTGTTGTCGGCGACGGGGCGTCTTCTGAGCGCGATGCTCGATCGCAACGCCGTCGAAGCCGACGACATCGTCAGCGTCTTCTTCACAGCGACGGAGGACCTTCGCTCCGCGTTCCCGGCCGAGGCTGCCCGACGTCTCGGGCTGGGACGCGTTCCGCTGATGTGCGCGCAAGAGATCCCGGTCGCTGGCGCGATGCCGAGGGTCGTCCGCGTCCTGATGCACTTCCACACCGACCGAGCTCAGCGCGAGGTGGTGCACCCCTACCTCGACGGCGCTGAGTCGCTCCGCGATGACCTGGGGTGAGGGCGCGATGAGGTCGGCAGAGCGGGTCGCGGTGATCGGCACGGGCCTGATCGGCACGTCGATCGCGATGGCGGGAGCTCGGGCGGGCGATCAGGTGCGGGGCTTCGACGCCGATCCCGACGCGCTGTCGAGGGCCGTGGAGCGGGCCGGCCTCACGCCGGCGACCGATCTCGATGAATGCGTTCGAGGCGCCACCATCGTGTTCGTGTGCACACCGATACCCGTTGTCGGTGGACTCGTGGTCGAGGCTCTCGGCCTGGCACCGGACGCCGTGGTGACCGACGTTGCGAGTGTGAAGTCTCACGTAATGGTGGAGGTCGAGTCGCGCGTACGGGTTGACGGGCTGCGCCGGTACGTGGGCGGGCACCCGATGGGCGGTTCCGAACGATCTGGGCCGGATCACGCATCGCCGTCGGTTCTCGACGGGGTCGTGTGGGTCTTGACCCCCGCCGAGCCGAGCGACGACGCCTCCCTAGCGCGACTCGAGGGCTGGGTGTCGCGCGTCGGCGCCCGTCCGATCCGGATGGACGCCGAGCGGCACGACCGACTCGTCGCCATGGTCAGCCACCTGCCCCAAGTAGCGTCCACGGCGCTCATGGGACTGGCCGCGCGCGAAGAGGCCGGCGAGCCAGAGATCCTGCTGCTCGCGGCGGGAGGGTTCCGTGACCTCACGCGTCTCGCAGCGTCGAACCCCCACCTATGGAGCGACATCCTCCTGGCGAACGGGGCGGCGATCGGTCGAGCCATCGACCTGTACGTCGAGCGCCTGGAGGCGCTCCGGGATCTGGTCGTGGCCGAGGACGGCGGCGGTGTGGAGTCGGCGTTCGCCGAAGCGAAGACGGCGCGACTCCAGCTGGCTGCCAAGCCGCAGGTGCGAGCCGGCGTCGCCGTGTTGCAGGTACCCGTTCCGGACCGACCCGGCGTCCTCGCCGAGTTGACTTCGACGATGGGGGAGGCCCAGGTGAACATCGAGGACCTTCAGATCGTCCATTCGCCAGAGGGTGGCCGGGGCACGGTTCATCTGACGGTCGCCGTAGACACCGTCGAGGCCGCAGAACGCGCCCTCCACGAACGGTGGTTCGAGTCGACTCGCCTGGCGTGACCGATGCGCCTCACCGTGCACCCGGGCGGGAAGATCGGCGGCGTAACCCGTGTACCGGGGGACAAGTCGATCGCACATCGTTGGCTCATCCTCGCGGCAACGGCGAGAGGTCGAAGCGAGCTCCGTGGACTACCGTCTGCCCTCGACGTCGTGTCGACGGCGAGGGTTCTCGCGGCGATGACGCCCGAGGGGCCTAGAGCTGCACTCGAGCTTTGGGCCGCTCGGTCGCTTCAACGGGCTGAGCATCATGGTTCCACGACGAACGACTCTGAACCTCGAGCGCCTTCGGTCACCCTCGAGGGTGGTGGTCGAGCCGATCTTCATGCTCCGGAGGCGGACCTGAACTGCGGGAACTCGGGCACCACGATGCGACTGGTCGCCGGCCTCCTCGCCTCGCAGGGGTTCGAGGCGCGACTGGTGGGGGACGAGAGTCTTTCGACGCGGCCGATGGAACGGATCGCCCAGCCCCTTCGGCAGATGGGCGCGCGTGTCGAGACGACCGGCGGCCGGCCGCCGGTTACGGTTCACGGCGGCCCGCTCGCTGGGATCCGCCACGCGACGGAGGTGCCGAGCGCGCAAATCAAGGGCGCCGTGCTCCTGGCGGCGCTCGACGCGGAGGGCGAGACCACGATCGTCGAACCGGCCAAGACCCGCGATCACACCGAGCGCGCGCTCGAACACCTCGGCGGGCCCGTTCGGATCGAGGGCCTCGCGGTCGCGGTCTCGCGGTTCGAACATCGGGGATTCGCCGGATCGGTTCCGGGAGACGTCTCGTCGGCCGCATTCTTGATCGCGGCCTCCGTCCTGACGGGCGGAACGCTTCGGATCGACGGCGTCGGACTCAACCCGTCTCGGACGCAGCTGTTGGGGATCCTCCGGCGGATGGGCGTCCCGATCGATGCCGAGATCGAGCTCCACGAGCTCGGTGAACCGGTCGGCGCGATCGGCGTGGAGCCGACCGGTCGATTGTCGGGAGCGACGGTGTCGGAGAAGGAGCTTCCCCTGGTGATCGACGAGGTACCCGTCCTGGCCATGCTGTCCGCGACGGCCGCCGGCGAGAGCCGGTTCCGCGGCGCAGGAGAGCTGCGAGTGAAGGAGAGCGATCGGCTGCGGGCGATCGAACACGCCATCCGCTCGCTGGGAGGCGACGCGCGGATCGAAGGCGACGAGCTGGTGGTGGCGGGCGGAGGCCTGCGCGGTGGAAGCGCCTCGTCTGGCGCCGACCACCGGCTGGCCATGGCGATCGCGGTGGGAGGGCTGGGCGCGGGCGGCTCGGTGACCGTCGACGGCATCGAGGCCGCGGACGTGTCCTTCCCCGGTTTCGTGCGGACCCTGTCGGCGCTCGGCGCGAGGTTCGAGCTGTGAGCGGGACGGCGGTGGTCGTGGCGATCGATGGACCCGCGGGATCGGGGAAGAGCACCCTCGCGCGGCGACTCGCCCAGACGCTCGACCTGCCGTACCTCAATACGGGCCTCATGTACCGAGCCCTCACCCTCCAGGCGCTTCAGCGAGGAGTCGACCCCGACGACGCGGACGGCCTCGCTGCACTCGCGAAGGAGATCACGTTCGATCTGGATTGGCGCGTTCGGCCGCCCGAGCTGACCATCGACGGTTCACGCGCGAGCGAACAGTTACAAAGCACAGACGTCGAGTCGAGGGTTTCACAAGTGGCCCGTCATCCACACGTCCGCGAGGTGCTCCGCGCCGAGCAGCGTCGACTGTCTGAGCGCGGAGGTGTGGTCGAGGGTCGAGACATCGGGGCGGTCGTGGCGCCTCACGCGGACGTGAAGCTCTACCTTCAGGCCGCCCAGTCCGAACGCATCTCGCGGCGCATCAACGAGCGGACCGCGCCGGCTGAGCCCGTCGGCGACGCGCTCTCGGCGAGGGACGCGCTCGACGCGCGTACGAACCCGTTCCGGCCGGCCGACGACGCCATTGCGATCGACACCACCGGCATGACCTCCGACCAGGTGTACGAGAAGGCCCTGGCGACGACGCGGGCCCGACTCGCCCAGCGGGGACGTCGATGATCGGGGCCGGTGTCGAACGAACCGACGTCTCCGGGCGCTGATGAGCCTTCCCGCGGTCGCCCTGGTGGGGCGCCAGAACGTGGGAAAGTCGACACTCGCCAACCGCCTGCTCGGGCGACGCGAGGCCATCGCGCACGAGACGCCGGGGGTCACGCGAGACAGGGTGGAGCTCGAGGCAACCTGGCGGGGGAGGACCTTCCGGATCATCGACACCGGCGGCTACGTGCACGCCGCTCGTGGGATGGACTTGGAAGTAGCCCGGCAGGCTGAGCGCGCCGCGGCCGAGGCGGATCTCATCCTGTTGGTGGTCGACGGGCAGACCGGACCGGTCGAGGAGGACGCCTCGCTTGCGCGTCGGCTGCGCAGCGTCGCCGTTCCCGTGCTCGTTGCGGTCAACAAGATCGACACCGAACGCGAGGAGACCGACTCGTTGCAGTTCCACCGTCTCGGGCTCGGCGACCCCATTCCGGTCTCGGCGCTGCACGGGCGCGGCTCCGGAGACCTCCTCGACCGGATCGTGGACCTGTTGCCCGCGTTTCCGGGAGAGCCGGAGGAGGAACGAGAGCCGCGTTTCGCGCTCGTCGGCCGTCCGAACGTCGGCAAGTCGAGCTTGTTCAATCGGCTGGTCGGGGAGGAGCGCTCGGTCGTGTTCGAGGACGCCGGCACGACGCGCGACGCCGTCGATGCGGTCGTGCAGTGGCCGGGTGGGGCCGTTCGTTTCGTGGACACGGCGGGCTTCCGGCGGCCGGCGAAGGTCCACGGCATCGAGTACTTCGGGTTCGTCCGGGCGGAACGAGCCATCGAGCGGGCGCACGTCGCCGTCGTGGTCCTCGATGCATCGGACGGCTTCACGGCGGAGGACAAGCGCATCGCGGCGAGAGTGATGGAAGAGGGGCGGGGCGTGTTGATAGCCGCGAACAAGTGGGACCTCGTCGAGGAGAAGGACCGAACGTTCAAGCTTCTCGGCGAGGAGCTCGCGGTGTACGCCCGCGCGACCGTGCTCCGTACCTCTGCCCGGACCGGCCAGGGTGTCCACCGGCTCCCGCCGGCGCTCCTCCAGGTGCACGACGCCTGGGCACGACGAGCGCCGACGGCGGCGGTCAACGACGCCCTCCAAGCTGCCGTGTCCGAGCGTCCTCCGCCCGGCGGGGGCAGGTACCGCTACGGCACGCAGGTCACGGCGGGTCCGCCGGCGTTCGTCATCTTCGGCGGCCGCGCGCCGGATGCCCCGTACCGGAGGTTCCTCGAGAATCGGTTCCGTCAAGCGTTCGATCTCGACGGCGTCCCGATCCGGTTACGGTTCCGGCCATCGCGGGCGCGCGCGCGAGGCCGCTAGACTGGGTCGAGCGGGCCGTGGCGCAGCTTGGTTAGCGCGTCTGACTGGGGGTCAGAAGGTCGCCGGTTCAAATCCGGCCGGCCCGACGGGATGCGGGTGTGCGTGAGGTGACGCGCACGACGCCGCCCACGGATCGGCTCCTCACCATCGCGAACGCGATCTCGTTGTTACGGATCGCTCTCGTCCCCGTGTTCGCGTTGCTGATCGTGGATCGAGACACGACGGCGGTCGGATTCACCGTCTTCGCCGTCGTTCTGGCCACCGACTGGCTCGACGGGATCGTCGCCCGCGGTATGGGACAGGTCTCAGAGGTCGGCAAGGTCCTGGATCCGGTCGCCGACCGCATCGCCATCGCCGCCGGTCTCGTCGCGCTCGTGGCGCGGGGCGCTTTCCCGCTCTGGGCGGCCCTCCCCATCATCCTCCGCGACGCGCTCGTCCTTGTGGCCGGCATCCTGCTCCTCGCTCGCAGCGGGAAACGCATCGAGGTTCGGTACATCGGCAAGGTCGCGACGTTCTCGCTGATGGCGGCCATCGGTGCCGTGGCGTGGGGGAACCTGGGGTACGCCCTGGCGCCGGCGTTCCTCGTGTGCGGATGGGTGTTGTACGTGGCTGGCATCGTCGAGATGGTCGTGGCTACCGTGCTGTACGCGCGCGACGTGCGTCATGCGTTGGCCTCCGAGTAGACGGGTCGTTCGTGCTAGGTTCCGGCCGCGAACGTGCGCCGCCTCGCGCAAACAGCATGACGAAGGAGCGACATGGAGTTCCCCGAAGATCTTCGGTACACCAACGAACACGAATGGGCCCGCGACGAGGGGAACGGCCGCGTCCGCGTCGGCATCACGGACTTCGCTCAAGACGCGCTCGGCGACGTTGTCTACGTTGACGTTCCCGAGGTCGGCACGTCGGTGACGGCCAGCCAGGCGTTCAGCGAGGTCGAGTCGACGAAGTCCGTGTCCGACGTCTTCGCACCCGTTTCGGGATCCGTCATCGAACGCAACGCCGCGCTCGAGGAGCGGCCAGAGCTCGTGAACGAGCAGCCGTATGGCGACGGGTGGATCGTCGCGCTGGCCATGACCGATGCGGCCGAGCTCGAAGGGCTCATGGACGCGGCGGCGTACCGGTCGCTGGTCGACCAACAGCGCACCTGACCGTCAGGTAGGCGATCGATCTCGCCTGGACGCCGAGTGGGTCCGGCCCTCCAGGTAGAGCCCTCCGCCCACCCACAGTGTGGTTGACCCTTCCAGCACGGGCGGGTAGCGTCTACTTCCGCTCGAGGTCAAGAACGACACCTCGAGACGAACGTTGAGGTTCAGAGAGGGCTCGGGGGACGCTCGAAGGTGTACTGCACCCGCTGTGGACACCCCAACAAAGACGACGCGCGATACTGCGCGAACTGTGGTGCTCCGCTGCAGGACGAGACCACGATCAGCATCGCTCCGATCGAGGTCGAGGGTGAGGCTCACGACGAGTTCCCGTTCCCTCACGATGAGCTCGAGCCCGGCCAAGCGCTCCTTCTGGTGAAGAATGGCCCCAACGCGGGGTCGACGTTCCTGCTCGGCGACCACGCCACCGCGGGTCGGAACCCGCAGAGCAGCGTGTTCCTGGACGACATCACCGTGAGCCGCAAGCACGCCGAGATCCGGAACGAGCCGGACGGTTGGTACATCCGCGATCTCGGCTCGCTGAACGGCACCTACGTCAACCGGGAGCGGGTCGAGTCGACCAAGCTCGCGTCCCGTGACGAGGTTCAGATCGGCAAGTTCAGGCTCGTGTTCTTCGCGGGGGAGTGAGCGGGAATGGCGACGCGCAACTATCAGTCGATCGGAGAGGTCCTCGTCTCGGTGAAGACGGAGTTTCCCGACATCACCATCAGCAAGATCCGCTTCCTCGAGTCCGAGGGCCTGATCGATCCCGACCGCACGCCGTCGGGATATCGGAAGTTCTACGAGAAGGACGTCGACCGGTTGAAGTCGATCCTCAAGATGCAGCGGGATGAGTACCTCCCGCTCAAGGTCATCAAGGACCGACTGCTGGAGGTGGAGGCGGGAGACGGACACGCCGACGGTGTCGGCGGAGCACAAGAGGCGACGGCGGAACCCGACGAGGAGCTCGCCGAGCCCCCGACCGGTCTACAGATGTCGATCGAGGAGATGTCGGCGGCGACCGGCGTCGACAAGGACCGCATCAGGGAGCTCGAGTCGTTCGGGCTCGTGCACTCACACGGACCGGATGCGGCGAGATACTTCGACGGCGACGACTATGTCGTGCTATCGATCGTGAAGGACCTCTTCCGCTACGGCGTGGAGCCGAGGCACCTCACGATGTACAAGCACTTCGCCGAACGCGAGGCCGGATTCTTCGAGACCATCGTGATGCCGCAACTGCGTCAGCGGAACCCCGACGCCCGGCGCGCGGCGACGAACTCGCTCAACGATTTGGCGCGTTCGTCACGGAAGCTGAAGCAGGCTCTCCTTCGCGCGAAGCTGCGCGAGCACATCGGCTCCTGACCGCGTCGCCGTGACGCGTCCGCTCGCGGATCGACCGGCCCAGATCCTCATCGTCGTCGTTCTGGCCGTCAGCGCGGCCGTCGCGATCGTTCCGCACGGCGCAGCGCAGACGGTCGAGCCGCCGCCGCCGACGCCCGTTCCGGTCCCCGGAGGCGGAACGTCCCCGTCGCCGTTCCCGTCGGTCCTTCGAACCCCGCCTCCCAGCACCGAACCGCCCGAGGTCCGTGCCGCCGCCGCGATCCTCATGGATCTCGAGAGCGGCCGCACGTTGTACGCGTCGAACGCCAACGAGCGGCGTCCGATCGCCAGCCTGACGAAGATCATGACCGCTTACCTCGTGATGACGAGGACGAGCCCGGACGAGATCGTCACAGTGAGCGAGACGGCGGCGACCGGCACGACCGTCGGCATCTCCAGCCTCGGTCTCGGCGCGGGCGAACGGATCCGGGCGGGGGAGCTGCTCTACGCGTTGATGCTTCAGTCGGCGAACGACGCCGCGGTGGCCCTGGCCGAACACGTGGCCGGCTCCGTCGACGAGTTCGTCTCGATGATGAACCGCACTGCGGCGCGCTTGGGGCTCGCGCGAACGTCGTTCGCCTCGCCGAACGGCCTCGACGACTCGGGATACTCGACGGCGCGCGACCTTGCTCGGCTCACCCGGGTCGCGTACGAGGTCCCCGGCTTCGAGGAGCTCGTCTCGACGAGCGCGCACGCCGTCATGTCGAGGGGAGTCGAGCCTCGGGTCGTGCAGAATCGGAACGCCCTGCTGTGGCTGTATCCGGGCGCCACAGGTGTCAAGACCGGGTTCACGACGCCGGCGGGCTTCTGCGTCGTGGGGACCGCCGTTCGCGGGGACGAACAGGTCGTCGTGATCGTGCTCGGTGCCTCCGGAGAAGCGTTCACGGACGCCGCGACGCTCATGAACTTCGGGTTCGCCGGCTTCGACCGTCGTTTGCTCATCGCCGAGGGACGATCGCTCGGGACGGTGGACGTCGACGGGCGTGCCGTCTCGGTTGCTGCGGGGGATTCCCGGTACGCGCTCGTCGTTGCCGGTTCCACCGTCCGGCCCGAGGTGGTGCCCGATCCCACTGTCCGGTTCCCGCCGGGGCGCGGAGACCAGATCGGCGTGGTCAGTTTGACGTCGTCGGGCTCTGAGGTCGCCACGGTGCCGCTCGTCGTCGTCGACGTCGCGCCGCCGCCGCCGCCGAGGGATGATGGCCCGTGGTGGCTGCGCGGCGCGGGATCGATCGCGCGCGCCGGCGGCTCCCTCGTTCGCGCGCTCTTCGGCTGATAGGCATCGACGCTCGTCCCACGGAACACGCGAGGCGCGACGCGCGCACGAATGGCGACGGGCCCGCGATCGACGGGCTACCATCGTGCGCTGGATGTCGGACCTCATCGCCGTGCTGTTCGGGCGCGAGGAGATCCGCCGTCGGATCGAGGAGCTCGGCCGCACCATCACCGGGGACTACGAGGGGCGCGCGCCCGTCTTGATCTCGGTCCTGAAGGGCGGCTCGATCTTCCTCGGCGACCTGATCCGTGAGATCAGCCTCCCATTGTCGATCGACTACATGTCGATCTCGCGCTACGGGGGCGCTGCCGAGTCGATGGGACGGGTTCGCATCGTCAAGGACCTCGACCAGGACGTCGGCGACCGCGACGTCATCGTCGTGGAGGACATCATCGACACCGGCCTCACCCTCGGATACCTGATCTCGGTGCTCGAATCGCGGAACCCCTCATCGGTGAGGGTGTGCGCGCTGCTCGACAAGAGCGTCAGGCGGATCGCGCCGCTGGAAATCCGCTATCGCGGTTTCGATTGCCCGGACGTGTTCGTCGTCGGCTACGGCCTCGATTTCCGAGAGCGGTACCGAAACATCCCCGATCTTCTCGCGGTCCATGATCTCCGCGCGCTCGAGGCCGATCCGGATCTCCTGATGCCGTACCTTCCCGGCAGCGACGGCGCGACGCCGGACCGCACGTAGGTTGCCGGATCTCAGGACCCCGGTGTAGCGTCGGGAACCTGGCGATGTTGGTCGAGATGACGCTGGCGGGCGTGCGGATCGAGCTCCCGACCAACTCACCCATCGTTCTGCTCCGCGAGGCGTCGGGCGAGCGCTTCCTTCCGATCTGGATCGGGCAGCCCGAGGCCGCCGCGATCGCCATCGCGCTCCAGGGAGTGGTGACGCCGCGCCCCATGACGCACGACCTGCTGAAGAACATCCTCGACGAGATGGCGGTTCAGGTGGAGAGCATCGTCATCAGCGAGCTCCGAGACGGGACGTTCTACGCGGTGATCAACATGCAACGAAACGGAAGCTCGCACGAGGTTTCATCGCGGCCGTCCGACGCCATAGCCCTCGCCGTTCGATTGGGCTGCAAGATCTTCGCGAACGAAGAGGTGCTGTCTGAGGCGTCCATCCTCATCCCGAACGAGGGGGAGGACGACGAGGAGGTCGAGAAGTTCCGCGAGTTTCTGGAGAACGTCAACCCCGAAGACTTCCAATGAGGATCAGCTCACGCCGACGAGGCGCGACCGTCACCGGATCGCCCGTCACCGCGCGCCGATAGTCCGATTCAGCCGTAGAAGATCTCGGTGGCCCATATCGAGCCACGACCACAGTGGTTCCTCGTGTCGTTTTGGACCACGCCGATGCCGACGCGACGCAGGTTGCCGTTCAACAGGATCACTCGATGTGCGTCGTGGTTCATCCACGCTTTGTGCAGTCGCGGGATCGTCGCGGCGCATCCGACGACGTCGGCACCGACGTCGTCCCACGCGTAGTCCGACAAGATCGCCGCGAGGTTGTACGGGTCGTAGACCTGATCCTCTCGGACCATCCTGTGCGTGTGAACGCGCGCGTCGTCCGAGAGCGAGCGATCGATCTTCAGAAGGCCCAGACCGTGGCTCGCACGAGTCTGGTTCAAGAGCCGAAGAAGCTTCTGCCGGTATCCGTCGCCATCGGCACCGGCGACAGGACCCTCGGCGACGCTCAGTATGAACATCGCCACCATCACGACGGCGACAACGAGGATTCGCCGTCGGTTTGCGGGTGTTGCAGGCGTTGCGCGGGCAGCATGCAACGGTGCGCGCATCCGCATCCCCCTTCTTTGCGCCGTCTACAACCGGTGCAGTACCTGCATCAACCCCCTTTCATCGCTCTTTCAAACCGCCGCACCCTAGCGTCTTGCGATAGGCCCGTCCACTTTGCAGGTCGCGAATATCGTGGGCGCGAGCGTTGGCGGCTCCGATGATTGACACGTGCACCGTCGCCGCCTACCCTCCCGACGAGGGCGTAATTACGGAGATGTGATGGCCGAGCACGGATACCGCGTGCCCGACGTGACCAAGATCGTTGGCATCAGCTACCGCCAGCTCGACTATTGGGCACGAACGGGCCTGGTTCGACCGTCCGTCAAGGACGCGCAGGGATCGGGAAGCCAACGGCTCTATTCATTTCAGGACCTGGCGCTCCTCAAGCTCATCAAGCGGATGCTCGACAGCGGCATGAACCTCCGTCAGATCCGCACCGCGATGCGGACGCTCCGCGACCTGAAGAGGCCCGCTCTCGGAACCACCCTGGTATCCGACGGGAACCGTATCTACTCGGTGGAGTCCCCCGAAGAGGTCGTGGACCTGCTCGCCAGTGGCCAGGGGGTGTTCGCGATCGCCGTTGACAAGGTATGGACCGATCTCGAGGGAACCCTGGCGAAGGCAAGCCGGAAGAAGGGCCGCGGAGCCCGCGCCGCCGGAGGGGCGTGACCGAGAGCTCCACGGCCGCACCGGCGGCCCTGAAGAGCGATCTGGTCAATTTCGCCCACGCGAGCGAGCGCCAGTTCGCCCAACTCCTCGACTTCTATCAGATCGAATGGGAGTACGAGCCGCGTTCCTTCGATCTCGAGTGGGACAAGCAGGGGAACGTCGTGCAGCGGTTCACCCCGGACTTCTACCTTCCGCAGTACGACCTGTACATCGAGATCACCACGCTCAACCAGAAGCTGGTGACCCGGAAGAATAGGAAGATCCGGCGGCTCCGCGAGCTGTACCCCGGAGTGAACTGCAAGATCTTCTACCAGCGGGACTACCTCTCACTCGTCTCGAAGTACGGGCTGGAGGACGTCTCGGGCTGACGCCTCTGCGCGTCACCGGCCAGCGCTCATGGCCGCGAGGGCTAGACTGACGGCTCGGGATGAGGTTCGCGCCGCAAACCGACGACGACGTGCGCGAGATGCTCCGCGCGATCGGCGTCGCCAGCCTGGACGATCTGTTCGACCAGATCCCGGAGGCCGTCCGACTCGATCGGCCGCTCGATCTGCCCGATGGCGTCTCCGAGATGGAGATCGTCGCGGACCTCCGCCGCCTCGCCGCTCGCAACCGGAACGCGGACGAGCTGGTGTGTTTCGCCGGCGCAGGCGCGTACGACCACTACGTCCCCGCCGTCGTGTGGTCGATCGCCGGGCGTTCGGAGTTCTACACCTCGTACACGCCGTACCAGCCCGAGCTCTCTCAGGGCGTCCTCCAGGCGCTGTTCGAGTACCAGTCGATGATCTGCGAGCTGACGGCGCTCGAGGTCAGTAACGCCTCCCTGTACGACGGCTCGACCGCGCTCGCCGAGGCGGTCAACCTGGCGCGCTCGACCCCGGGACGCGACCGCGTCCTCGTGAGCGCGGCCCTCGATCCTCGACACATCGACACGCTCCGGACCTATGGTCGGGGAGCGGGGTACGAGCCGGAGCTGTTCGACGTCGTCGACGGCCGCGGTGGTCACCCGGAGGTCGGCGACGACGTGGCGTGCGTCATCGTCCAGCACCCGAACGCGTTTGGCCTGCTGGAGCCAGCACGTGAATTGTTCGGAGTGGCCCACGCCGGGGGAGCGAGGGCGATCCAGGTCTTCGACCCACTGTCGCTCGGCGTGCTGGCTCCGCCCGGTGAGCTGCGCGCCGACGTCGCGGTCGCGGAGGGTCAGTCCCTCGGCAACCACCTGAACTTCGGCGGTCCATACCTGGGCGTGATCGCCACTCGGCTCGACGACGTCCGACGGCTGCCTGGCCGCATCGTCGGCGAGACGCTCGATGTCGATGGCCGCGTCGGATACGTCCTGACGCTTCAGGCGCGCGAGCAGCACATCCGTCGCGAGAAGGCCACCAGCAATATCTGCACCAATCAAACACTCATGGCGATAGCGGCCACCGTGTACCTGTCCTGGCTGGGGCCCGAGGGACTCGAGGAGCTCGGCCGGCAGTGCGTCTCCAAGGCCGCGTACGCCGCGGAGCGACTCACCGAGGTACCCGGCGTCGAGTTGTTGTTCCCCGGCGCGCCGTTCTTCAAGGAATTCCCATTGCGGCTACCGCGTCCGGCCGACGAGGTGCTCGAGGCGCTGATCGAGCGGGGGTACCTCGGTGGCGTGGCGCTGCCCGACGCCGACGGGCATGCGCTTCTCGTCGCGGTCACCGAGCGGCGCGCGCGCGAAGAGATCGACGGACTCGCGCTCGCGTTGAAGGAGGTGCTCTCGTGACCCCCGGCCGGAATGGCGGCGCCGAGGAGACCGGTCGTCGTATCGGCGCGCCGGTGCGGACGCAGGGCCCGCCCGTACGCCAGGGCACGATCCACGACCTGTCGCGGCCGAAACGACGCGCGTTCAGCCTTCCGGCGCTCGACGTACCGGAAGCCCAGATCCCGGAAGGGTTCGAACGGAACGCGCGCGCCGAGCTGCCGGAGGTCGCCGAGCGAGACCTCGTCTCGCACTACACGCGACTGTCGCAGCTGAACTACGGCGTCGACACCGGCATCTATCCGCTCGGCTCGTGCTCGATGAAGTACAACCCGAAGGTTGCGGAGGCGGGAGCGACGCTGCCCGGATTCCAGCGACTGCACCCCCTGCAGCCGGACGGGACGACTCAAGGTGCGCTCGAGCTGATGTGGCGGCTCGAGCGCGCACTCTGCGAGATCACCGGCATGGCGCGCGCGACGCTCCAACCACCCGCCGGCGCGTGCGGCGAGCTCGCGGGTCTTCTGATCATGCGCGCGTTCCACACGAAGAACGGCCACGCGCGGCGGCGCATCGCGATCCCGGACTCCGCGCACGGAACCAATCCCGCCAGCGTCCGCCTCGCCGGGTACGGGGCCGTTCATGTGCCGTCCGACGCCCGGGGACTGATCGACGTGGGCGCGCTCGAGAAGCTCGTCGACGAGGACGTCGCCGGTTTGATGCTGACGAATCCGAACACGCTCGGCCTGTTCGAGCAGGAGATCGAGCGCATCACGCAGGTGATCCACGACGTCGGCGGTCTCGTGTACTACGACGGCGCGAACCTCAACGCGATCCTCGGCCGGTGTCGCCCCGGCGACATGGGGTTCGACATCGTCCACATCAACACGCACAAGACGTTCGCGACGCCGCACGGCGGAGGAGGGCCGGGTGCGGGTCCGGTCGGCGTGACGGAGGCGCTCGTTCCGTTCCTGCCGGTTCCGCGGATCGAGCGGGACGAGGCGACCGGATCCTTCCACGTGAGCTCCGACGCGCCCGACTCGATCGGACGCATGCACGGGTTCCTGGGGAACTTCGGCGTGTTGGTCCGCGCGTACGCGTACGTGTTCCTCCACGGGCAGGAGGGCCTGCGCGATGTCGCCGAGCGATCGGTGCTGAACGCCAACTATCTCGCCTCGCGGGTGAAGGACCTGTACCCGCTGGCGCACCCGGACGGGCGTCCGATGCACGAGTTCGTCTCGAGCGCAAGGAAGCTCAAGGAGGAAACGGGGATCCGAGCGATGGATGTCGCGAAGCGCGTCATCGATCTCGGTTATCACCCATCGACCGTGTACTTCCCCCTGGTGGTTGAGGAAGCCATGATGGTCGAGCCCACCGAGACGGAGACCATGGAGTCGCTCGACGGGCTCGCCGAGGCGCTTCGCCAGGCTCATCGCGAGGCGCACGACGACCCGGATCTCCTCCACGATGCGCCGGTCACCACGCCCGTTCGCCGGCTTGACGAGGCGCGCGCGGCGCGACATCTCAAGCTCCGCTGGTAGCGAACGACATCCACGACTACGGCGCGTGAGTTCTCGCGGTCTAGTTCTCACGAACTATCCCCGCTCAAGCCGAGGCGCGCCGCACCCGATACCTGCCAAAGCAACTGGAGGCGTGGGTCGGGGAGCTCTAGGTGGTCGCATTCGCAAGCCGTCGCAGGCCGCTCGGCCTGGTCGCGTTCTTCCTCGCTGCGTTGCTCGTCGTGGCGCTCGTGGCGTCGGACACGAACGCAGGGGAGCGACACGGCCGACGCCGCCAGATGCTCTCCCTCACGAACGACGACCGCAGGCATCACGAACGGAAGGCGTTGGACTTCGCGACGGCGATCTCCGACTACGCAAAGGCCCATAGCCGGGCGATGGCAAGCAAGGGGTATCTGTTCCACTCGACCGAGGGAAAGCTGCGGAACCTCCTCGACGGCCACAACTGGTCGATCGCGGGGGAGAACGTGGGCGTCGGGAGCACCCTCGTATCGCTCGAGGACGCGTTCATGGACAGCAAGAAGCACCGCGAGAACATCTTGCGTCGCGAGTTCTTCCACGCAGCGGTCGGCGTCGTCCGACAGGACGGCCGCCTGTGGGTCACGGTCATCTTCTACGGCTAGGAGCCGTTCGCATACCAGCGAGATGAAGGCCCCGAGCCGAAGAGCCCGGGGCCTTCCAGCGAGGCCGTCGGGGAGAACGGCGCTCGTGAACCCAGGCGAGACGCTGGACCTCGCCTGCCCCCTCGCTCGGGCGTTGACGAACCGGCGCACCCGCCCGTCTGGGCCCTCCTGAGTTTGGCGGCCTACGTCGTTGACCGCCATCGGGCTAAGGGCCACGGAACGGCTTAGTTCCTTCGTCCTAACCGGTCCAACGCGTGTCGCTCCCAACAGGCGACGTCGTTCGGCTGCCCCACAGGATCCGCCGGAGAGGGAGCCGTCAGAGTGTGTCGTGGGTGATGGGTTGGTTGGGGGGGTAGTAGTTGGTTTGGGTGGGAAAAACCTAACTTGTCATAACGTACATTCTCGGCGCCCGGTCAGGGGGATCTACCAGCCCGATTGAGGCCGGAATCGCGCACGGAAGCCCCACTTCGCCACCTGCCACAGCGCCTCCAGGACGATACGGCGACTGATCTTCGACTGCCCGTACGAGCGTTCCCTGAATGTGATGGGTGCCTCGGCAATGGACAGTCCCTCGTTCCATGCTCGGAAGACGAGCTCAACCTGGAAGCCGTAGCCGTCCGACGTCACCGGCCTCTGCAGGACCGTCTCCAGGGCCTGCCGTCGATAGGCGCGGAAGCCGCTCGTCGCGTCCCGGACGCCGAGCCCCAGCCAAAGCCGGACGTAAGCATTGCCGGCACGCGAGAGTGCGAGCCGTGCCCGGCTCCAGTTCGACACGCTTCCCCCACGGACGTACCGGCTCCCGATGACCAGGTCGTTCGATCTCGCCGCCTCCAAAAGCCGCGGCAGGTCTTGGGGATCGTGGGAAAGGTCCGAATCCATCTCGACGACGAGGTCATACCCCTCGGCGATCCCCCGATCGAACCCGACCCCGTAGGCGCTCGCCAGGCCGAGCTTTCGGTCTCGCTCCGCGAGCCGCACCCGGTCGTCCGCCTGGGCGCGAGCGCGCACGATCGCTGCCGTGCCGTCGGGCGAGCCGTCGTCGACAACGAGGACGTGGATCGCATACGGAAGCTCGAGCAGGCCGTCGAGGACGCGACCGATGGTCTCTTTCTCGTTGTAGGTGGGGAGGACGACGAGCACCCGGGGCGTCTCAGCGAGCGCGAGCGGCTGCCGACGCGGCCGGCGGCGCGAGCGAGGGAGCGCGAACAGGATCCCGACGAGCACGACGCTCCCCAACGGCATCCAGTCGCCGAACCGCGTGTACAGCGTCTGTCGCGTCGACGCGACAACGTCGTGGCGCATCAGCGCCGGCTCGAACAGCCCTCGAGTGTCGACGATGCGCCCGCGCTGATCGATGAACGCGCTGATCCCGGAGATCGCCGCATGGATGACCCACCGTCCGTTCTCCACCGCGCGGAGCCGGCTCATCTGTAAGTGTTGCTCGGATGCCGCCGTCCGTTCGTACGAGGCGTTGTTGATGGTCAGGACGAGGAGCGCCGCGCCTTGCCGCACCATTCCACGGTCGATCGAGGGGAAGCTGTTCTCGAAGCAGATCGGCGCTCCGATCTCGGGAAGACCGTTCACCAGGAGGTTTCGAACGTCCTTCCCCGCCGCGCGGTCGATCGGAACCTGGTCGATCGCATGAACCCGTCCCTGCAGGAGCGATCTCCACGGGACGTACTCGCCGAACGGGACGAGATGCACCTTGTCATATCGGTCGACGGGACGCCCCGAACCATCGAAACCGATCGTCGACGTCCGCTGGCGACCATCGGGATCGTTCACGACTGCACCGGCCAACGTCGGTGCGCCGACCGAGGCGATCGCGTCGGTGACGGCCGCGAAGGTTGTGGCGTCCGCGGCCGCTCCGGGGTCGAGCGCGGCCTCCCCCCACACGACGAGGTCCGGTGGATCGTTCCGCAGCGTGACGTGCCGCTCGACGTTGAGCCGAGCGACGGCGATGTCTTCGGCGATGCCGTCGAGGTCCTCGACGCTCTCCACGTCCACCTGGATCGTCGCGACGTCGAGCTTCCGGCCGTTTGGGGCGGGAATCGGGATGAAGGCCGGAAGCAGCACGAGCGCCGCGCACACAATGAGCGCACGGGCGGAGCGGCGGACCCCGCTCCCCCACCACTCGACTGCCAGAAGGAGAAACCCCGCGACCAGCAACACGATGAACGACACGCCCCACGCGCCCGTCACGGATGCGAGCGGCAACGTCGGCCCGTCCACCTGCGACGCGCCGAGCTGCCCCCAGGTGAACCCGCCGAGCGGGAACGCGCCACGGATCCACTCGATGGCGGTCCACAACGCGGAAAGCCCCAGCGTCGAGAGCACGGGCCGTTCCGGACGCCACAGCGCCGGCGCCAGGGCGCCGAAGGCGGCCACGTACGCGCCGGAGGCGAGGACGAGCATGACGAAGGCCAGCTCGCCGAACAGCAGGATCCAATAGAGGACCACGCCGAAGTAGAAGATGCCGAACGTGAAGCCGATCAGGGCTCCACGCGCCGGTCCCGACGAACGGAGGAGCCAGAGCAGCGGGATCGGCGCTAGGAACGCCAGAGGCCACAGCCCCGCCGGCGGCAGCGACAGAGACAGCAGCGCGCCGGACAGGGCCGCGACGGGGAGGGCGAGCGAAAGCCCGGTTCGGCTTGGGCTCAGGCGCAGTCCCGGCAGAGCATCTTCGCCTTGTCCTTGAGCTGGCTCCGATGCTTCACCAGGAAGCACTTCTTGCATATGAACTCGGTGGGCTGGGGCGGGACGACCTTGACGGCGAGGGGCTCGAGCCGCTCCTCCCGCGTCAGGTTGAGGACCGAATCGTCCTCTTCCTCGGTCTCCTCACGGGCCTCCTGCTTGACGAGGATGTCCTGGATCGACTCGACGTCCTGGTCGCCGGGCGTCGCGGGGGCGGCGGCTGCGGTGCCGACCTCCTCGACCTCCTCTGCCTCTTCGCCCTCCTCGTCCAGGTCTTCGTCTTCGATGGTCTCTTCGGCGTCTTCCACGCTGGTCTCCTAAGCCGGGGGATTGTAATGCCGGGCATCTCCCTGGCAAGCCCCACCAAGAACACAGAGGCTTCCCTTCACATTCCCGTCGGAAACGACGTGGAGGCAGGAGAAACAGAGAGAAGGACCCGAGTGGCCTTTGGGGCCGCGACGCCGGGGCGCCGCGTTCTCTACTCAGCCTCTCGGGTCCTTCAACGGCCGCCGCCGAAACGGCGTCCGAAACCAAGCTACGAGCCGAACGCGGCGCGTGTCAAACGTGCAGGTCGCGCGGCCGCTTTCGCGAGGTTCGCGGGCGCGCTTCAGGCGGCGTAGACGTCCCGGCCGATGCTCACGGTCAAGATCGGCCGGAGGCCGTCGAGCGACTCCGCCGAGAGCGGATCGACATCGTACGCGGCGAAGTCCGCGTGCTTGCCGGGCTCGAGCGTTCCCTTCTTGTCCTCGTGGTGCGCGAGGCGGGCGCTCCCGATCGTGCAGATCCGGACGGCGTGCTCGCGCGTCAGGCGTTGCGAGGGGTCGTGGTGCAGCTCGAGTGCGGTGATCGCGGTCATCGGATCGATCGGCGTGATCGGCGTGTCGGACCCCGCGCCGACCTCCAGGCCGCGGTCGACCATGTCGCGGAAGGCATTCATGCCGAACGCGCGGGAGGCGCCGAGCCCCTGCTCGTACAGGCCGCCCGCCCCGCCCCAGGTGGAGTCGAAGCTCGGCTGGACGCTGATACATAGACCCAGGGCGGCGGCGCGCTCCATCAGCGAGGGGCTGGCCATCTCGAAATGCTCCACGCGGTGCCGGCGTGCCCTGAAGTGGCGCCGGCCGCGCGAGTCGAGCGTCACGTAGACGCGTTCCCACGTCGCCACCACCTGTTCGATCGCGGCGTCGCCGATCGCGTGCACCCCTACCTGAAGGCCGGCAAGGTGCCCGTCGTGGAAGAACTGCGCGAGCGCGTCGTCATCGAAGTTCGATTTGCCGGTGTCCGCCGTGTCGTCGTACGGCTCCGCGACCCAAGCGGTTCTCGCACCGATCGACCCGTCGACGGGGAGATCGCCGCCGATCGCGGGGAGCCCGAGGTCCATCACCTGCGGGATGTCGGTCGTCGCCACGTAAGGGGCGACGTCGACGGGCAACCGAGATCTGTGGCCGAGGAGGATCTCCAGATCGCGGATCCCCCGCTCGCGGGGCATCGACATCTCGTGGATCGTGGTGACGCCTTTCGACACCGCGAGGCTCGCCGCGGCGAGCTGGAGCTGCTCGACGTCGCCCTCGGCGAGATGTGTGGAGAACCACCGGCGGAGCGACGCGTTCGCTTCCAAGGTCACCTTCCCCGTCGGCTGACCCGTCTCGTCCACCTCGAGGCCGTTGCGCTCGAGCACGCCCGATTCCTTCAGGGCGCGCGAGTTCGCCAGCGTCAGGTGTCCATCGACGCGAACGACCGCGAGCGGAAGGTCGGAGATCGCGTCGAGGTCGGCGAGCGCGGGGAGCGCCCGAACGGGCCAGGTCGACTCGTCGTACCCGTGCACGAGCACGGGCCCATCACGATTCTCGACGACCCGCCCGACGATCCGCATCAGATCCTCCGCCGACGTCGCGGTTCCGAGGTCCGGCGCCTGCAGATGGATGCCCGTTCCGGTGAGGTGAACGTGCGAGTCGACGAACCCGGGGATGATCGTCGCCCCGGGAAGCTCGACGACGCGGTCGGCTTCCGGTGGATCGCCGGTACCCACGCGCTGGACGTGACGATCGTCCACGAGGATCCACTCTCCGGTACTCGGGTACGAGAGCGTGTGTACGCGAGACGCGCGGTACACGGTGCGCATGGCAGCGGAGCTTAGCCCACGGGCACCGCCGACTCTTCCATTGCGGTTTCGAGACGGCCGTCGGGCGCGATGGAAACCGTCGCGTCGGCCGGCAGGGTGCATGGATCAACAACGACTCGCGTCTTGCGCTCGTTCAACTCGAGCCCGACGGGTTCGAGCGCAGCGCGGACGATCGCCATAACCCGTTCGGCTTCCGCGGGCTCGGCCGCGACGGCCACCACGTCGTCCACCCATCGCAGGTGCGTGATACCGAACGCGGCGAGGCGCCGGTCGACGGCCGCGAGCACGGCGTTCGCCAGGACCGGCGAGGGCTCCGGACCAACCGGCAGGCCGACGATGCCGATCGTCTCGAGCCGGCGGAGGAACGAGACCACTCTGGCGGACTCGAACGCCTCACAGCCCGCGGCGCGAAGCGCCCAGGCCACTGCCTCCGGGGAGATCGATCGGTAGCACGCTCGGACATCGGCGAAGACGACGCATCCACTCCCGGTCGCGAGACGAGCCAGCCGCGCGTTGAACGCGGCTCGCTCGTCGCGCCAGGGGCGGAAGCGCAGACGCGGCGGATCGATCGACCAACCGACGAGACGGTTGGCCGCCACGACCGGCGAGAGGGTGCCCTCGACGTCCGCGGCAATGGAGGCAACGAGCGACGTGTAGCGCGCGCCGAGCGACGGATGGAGCACAACGAGCTCACGCGCGGCGGGCGTCCGCGCGACGCGCCATGCATCACGTTCGATCAAGGCGAACCTCTCCCCCAACCGGCCCGGGAGAGGCGGGACCGCTACGGCGCGAACAGTCTCATCGTTCGACGATCTGCCGGCAATCGGCCGAAGCGGGACGATTCGAATCGTCCGAGGAGTCCGGCGTGGATCGGGTACGTGCGTCCGCCGTTCGGCGGCGCCGTACGATACGGCCCTGCTCGACGAGCGCGACCTCGAGATCATCGCCGCCCTCCAAGAGGACGGCCGTGCGACCTACGCCGACATCGGACAGCGCGTCGGGCTCGCGGCGTCGTCGGTGCACGACCGCGTTCGCAAGCTCGAACGCCTCGGCGTGATCCGTGGGTACCGGGCGGTCGTCGACCCCGAGGCGGTCGGCCTGTTCGTCACGGCGCTGATCGCGGTCACGCCGCTCGACCCGACACAACCCGACGATCTTCCCGACCGTGTCCGGGACTTCCCCGAGGTCGAGGATTGCCTCAGCGTCGCCGGCGAGGCGAACTACGTCTTGAAGGTGCGGATGAGAACCACGGGCCACCTCGAGGAACTGATCCGCCGCCTCCGCGAGAAGGGCGAGGTCCAGACGAGGACGACGGTCGTGCTGTCGATCCCCTTCGAAGGAAGGCCGATCCGGCCCTAGCGGCGTCGACCCGGTTAGCGGATACGTCCCTGCAACAGGGGCCGGGCGTACACTGAGGTCTCCCTCGACCAGGAGCGCACCATGGAACCCTACCGGCGGTACGGGCGCTGGCTGAAGCGCGCCGCGATCTTCCTGATCCTGTATGTAGCGATCGGATACCTGTTCATCGGCGTCACACCCGGCCAAGCCTTGCTCCACCCGGGCGACACGCTCGACGAGTATCGCGGCCTCGTCATCTACCTGATCTTCATCATGTCCTTCGTTGTCTTGCAGTTCGTGGCGATGTTCTGGTTCCTCGCCCGCGGCAACGACTACGTGATCTATCCGAACGAGTACGACACCTCGTTCGAGGACGTCCGGGGTCAGCCTGCCGCCGTCGAGTCCACGAAGGAAGTCCTCCGCGTGTTCGAGGGCTTCAAGGACTTCAAGCAGATGGGTGGGTACCCGCCGCACGGGATCCTGTTCGAGGGGCCACCCGGCACGGGCAAGACGCTCATGGCGAAGGCCGTTGCCGGTGCGTCGGGCGTACCGTTCCTGTTCGCCACCGGTTCGGGGTTCTCGAACATGTTCCTGGGGATCGGGAACATGAAGGTTCGCCGCCTGTTCCGTCGCGCCCGCAACATGTCCGACAAGTACGGCGGCGCGGTGATCTTCATCGACGAGCTCGACGCCGTCGGTTCGCGCGGCGGTGTCTCGGACCGCTCGGTCTCGGATCGCTCGGTCTCGGACCGCGCTACCGACCGGATCGTCATGGGTGGTATGGGCATGGGTGGGGGGATGGGGGTCATCAACGAGCTGCTCGTGCAGCTCGACGGCTTCACGGTCCCGCGCGGGATATGGCGGCACGTCCGGCGCATCGTCTTCCGGGCCAAGCCGAAGGTCCCCTTCTACAACATCCTCATCATCGGGGCGACCAACCGCGCAGCCGCGCTCGACCCGGCCCTGGTGCGGCCGGGGCGGTTCGACCGGGTCGTGCACGTCGGGCTGCCCGACGCGGAGGGGCGCGAGGACATCCTTCGCTACTACCTGGCCAAGGTTCGCCACGAGCCGATCGACTACGCCAAGCTCGCGCGCATGACCGTCGGTTACTCGCCGGCGATGCTCAAGAACATCGTCAACGAGGCGCTGCTGTTCGCGCTCCAGGACGGGCGCGACGCGCTCATGTGGTCCGACCTGTGGTCGGCCAAGCTCACCGAGGAGATCGGCCTCAAGCAGCCGGTCAAATACATGCAGCGCGAGAAAGACATGGTTGCCACGCACGAGGCCGCCCACGCGGTCGCGTCGTACTCGCTCGAACGTGGCGAGCTGCAGATCCAGGTGATCTCGATCCAGAAGCGCGAATCGGCGCTCGGACTGGTCTCGACGCAGCAGATCGAGGAGATGTTCCTGCGGACGCAGAAGCAGATGATCGCGCGGATCCAGGTGTCGCTGGCTGGTCTGGTGGCCGAGGAGATCTGGTACGGCCAGTCCACGTCCGGCCCGTCGTCCGACCTCGTCAACGCCACTCGTACCGCCGCGGCGTACGTCGGGCTGTTCGGGATGGGTCGGACCCTCTCCTCGGTCGCGGCCGCCGGGCCCAGCCCCTTCGGTGACGTCGACCCCATCGGGCGCGTTCTCTCCGAACGGGAGCGGCGCGAAGAGATCGATGCTTTGCTGAACGACTGCAAGGACCGCGTGCGGAACCTTCTCCTCAAGAAGCGACACGTGGTCGACGGCATTCGGGCCGCGCTGCTCGAGCGGGAGGAACTGATCGGAGACGAAATCGAGGCGCTGATGGCCGAGCTCGGAGAGCGAGAGCCGATGGAAATCCCGGTCGGCGCTCCGGTCGGGGTAGCCGGTAACGGCGGCGTCGCGGCGCCAGGCAGCACGCAAGGAGACGGACAGGGCGGAAACGGCCAGCGGTCGCCAACGCCTCCTCCCCCACCGTCGTAGCGACCGACCGAGCCGATCCCGTCGACGGTGTGACCGTGGCTATGCTGGATGACCGTGCGCCTGTTCGACTCGCTCTCGCGTGAGCTGATCGAGGTCTCCCCCGTGGACGGGGAGACCGTGAAGATCTACTCCTGCGGTCCCACCGTGTACCGGTACATCCACATCGGCAACATGCGGTCGTTCATGCTCGGCGACCTGATCCGCCGCGCGCTGCGGTTCGAGGGCAAGAACGTGCAGTGGATCATGAACATCACCGATGTCGGACACATGACCGACGAGGTCTCCGACTCAGGTCGCGACAAGATGGAGTTGGCCGAGGCGGACGAGGGCCTCTCTGCCGCCGAGATCGCCGAGAAGTACACGAACGCGTTCCTCGAGGATTCGGACCTCGTCGGGATCGAACGCGCCGACCTGTACCCGCGAGCGACCCAGCACATCGACGAGATGATCGATCTCATCAAGACCCTCATCGACAAGGGACACGCGTACGAGGTCGACGGCACGGTGTACTACGACGTCACGAGCTTCCCCGGCTACGGGAAGCTGTCGGGGAACATGCTGGCTCAGCTTCGAGCGGGTCACCGGCAGGAGGTGGCCGTCGATCCAGCGAAGCGGCATCCCGAGGACTTCGCGCTGTGGAAGAAGGCAGGGCCGAACCGCGCGCTGAAATGGCCGAGCCCGTGGGGTGACGGGTTCCCCGGGTGGCACATCGAGTGCTCGGCGATGTCGATGAAGCATCTGGGCGAGCGTTTCGACATCCACACGGGAGGCAACGACAACAAGTTCCCGCACCACGAGGACGAGATCGCCCAGTCCGAGGGCGCGGTCGGTCACCAGGTCGTCTCCATCTGGGCGCACGGCGGATTCCTCCAGATGAGCGGGGCGAAGATGGCGAAGTCGGCGAAGAACGTCTATCGCGTCACCGATCTCGTCGATCAGGGCATCGACCCGCTGGCGTATCGGATGCTGTGCTTGGGAACCCGATACCGCAGCGAGATGGACTTCAGCTGGGACGCGCTCGAGGGCCAGAATCGTCGGCTGGCCGACCTGCGTCGCCGGGTCGCATCGTGGGGTGACGCGGCGGAGCTATCGGAGCCCGCGCGCGAGCTCGACGAGCGGTTCCGCGCCGCGGTCGCGGACGACCTCGACATGCCTCGCGCGCTCGTCGTGCTGAACGAGACCGTGGCGTCGAAGCTACCGGGTGGCGAGAAGCTCTCCCTCCTCTCGACGTGGGACCACGTTCTGGGACTGGACCTGTTGCGCGAAGCGCGCGAACAGTGGGAGCCGACCGACGAGATGCTCGCGCTCGTCGCCGAGCGCGACGAGGCTCGAGCCTCCAAGGACTACGCCAAGAGCGACGAGATCCGCGACCGGCTCCAGGGCATGGGTCTCGAGGTGATGGACACGGCAGCCGGGACGCAGGTCCGACCGCGTACCTAGCCGACGACCGTCGGTTCCCTGCTCGCCTGGTTCAGTCGCTCGGCGCCGTCCGCTGTGACGACGACCTGGTCCTCGATGCGAACGCCGAACCGATCAGCGAGATAGATGCCCGGTTCGTCCGAGAACGTCATACCCGGCTCGAGTGGAGTCTCGTTCCCTTCGACGATGTACGGCGGCTCGTGGATCTCGAGTCCGATGCCGTGCCCCGTTCGGTGGATGAAGCGTTCGCCGTAGCCGGCGTCGGTGATGATCGCTCGGGCCGCCCGATCGACGTCCTGGGACGGGACGCCCGGCCGAACGGCCTCGAACGCTGCCTGCTGGGCCGAGGCGACGACCTCGTGGACGCGTAGCTGCTCCTCGCCGGGCTCGCCGACGAACACCGTCCTCGTGATGTCGGAGCAGTAGCCGTTCGCCACGCCGCCGAAGTCGAGCACCACCGCGTCGCCGGGCACGACCACGCGTTCGCCGGCTCGGTGGTGTGGCGACGCACCGTTCGGTCCGCCTGCAACGGTGGTGAACTCGACCCGATCGTGACCGTGCTCACGGAGAAGGCGGTCGAGGTCGGCGGCCACGTCGAGCTCGCGCCTGCCCGCGAACGGCAGTGACACGATCCGAGCGAACGTCGCGTCGGCACCCTGCGCGGCCGAACGCAGTCTGGCGATCTCGTCCTCGTCCTTCACCGCGCGGAGCAACGGCAGCGCCCGCCCCGCCGCGACGAACACGCAATCGGCGGTCGCGTGCTCCAGCGCCAGCAGGTGCGACGCCCACGTGCCGTCGCTGATCGCGTAGCGCCCAGCGCGAAGGATGCGCGCCACGAGCTCGTACGGATCGTCGCCGTCGCGCCAGCTCGCGAGCTCGACGCCGTCGATGCCGGGGGCGCGCTCGGCGGCGGGCCGTTCGAGCTCCGGAACGACCAGCACGGGATCGCGTCCCGACGCGAGGAGCAGCAACGTGAGCCGCTCCAGGGGCGGTGGATCGTGACCGACGAGGTACACGAGGTCGGCGCCCGGCGCAACGAGCAGACCGGCCAGCTCCGCGTCCTGGGCGGCAGTGAGCGAGCGCGTTCGCCGGTCCGTGTACCTGTTCACAGCTTCAACCGGATCGGGTGCGGGATGACCTCGAAGGTCGCCGGGGTCGACCCCAGCACCTCCCCGTCCGCCTCGATGGGTAGCGGCCGGTCGGACTCGATCACCAGTTCACGCTTCACGCGGAACTCCTCGACGTGATCGTGCGGGACGTGCTCGCCGCGGTAGACCTTGGGGATCATCGTGAACGAGTCGGACTTGGGTCCCTTGAACACCAGCACGTCGAGCACGCCGTCTCCCGGATACGAACGCGGCGAGACCTTCATCCCGCCGCCGTTGTACTGGGCGTTGCCGACGACGATCAGATACGCCGGGCCTTCGTACGACCTGCGATCGGCACGGACGGTCACCGTCGCCATCTTGAACCGTGGCAGCGTGAGCCAGAACCCGAAGAAGTACTTCGACTGCCCGAGCCGGGGCGACATCCGCTCCGCTCGCGCGGCCACCGCCGCGCCGAGACCCGCCTCGGCGACGTTGACGAACAGCCGCGTCCCGGACGAACCGTTCGATGTGTACGTGATCTTGCCGAGGTCGAGCGGGTACGTGTTGTCGCCCTCGAGGTGCTGGCACGCGCGCGGCACGTCGCCGGGAAGCCCGAACGTCCGGATGAAATCGCTCCCGCTCCCGGCCGCCACCACGCCGAGGACCGCGTCATCCACGATGGGCTTGCCGTCCTCGAGCATGCCGTTCACGACCTCGTGCACCGTCCCGTCGCCTCCGACGGCGACGATGAACCGTCCTCCGTTCCTGAGCGCCTCGCGCGCCAGACGGGTCGCGTCTCCGCGGCCCTCCGTCCGCGCGAGCCGGTACGCGAGGCCCCGCGACTGCAGGTCGCGCTCGAGCTCGGGGATCTCCTCCCCCACGTGCCGCCGGCCGGCATGCGGGTTGACCAGGACGGTGAGCTCGCCGAACGGGGACGCCATACGGCGCGAATCCTATTCGGCGGACCACCCTAGACGCCGGTGTACGCCACGACGCCCCGGTTGACCGCCTCGCGAGCCTTCCGAGCCACGTCGGCCTGCTCCCCCTCCGCGACGTCCTCGATCTGGCGGAGGAGGTCGAGCAGCTGCTTGCAGTTCCGCACGAAGTCGCCCGGCGCCGTCCCCGTCTCGCGGAGCGCCGCCTCGAGGGGCTCGCCTTCGGCCCACCGGTGCACGGGCGAGGCGAACCCATCGTCGAGCTCCCGGATCAGCTCGACGTTGTGAGAGTCCTCGGCGCGCCGAACGCGCCGGTAGATCCCTGTGAGCCGGGTGTACCGCTCGACCGTCGCGGCCGTGGGGAGCTCGCCCTGTCGCGGAACGCGCTCCCTCGACTCGTACACGATCGTCGACACGAGCGCCGCGGTCTCGGAGGGCGTGAGTCCTTCGAGCAGCCCTTCGGCCAGCAGCTCGGCGACGAGGACATCACCCTCTCCGTAGATCCGAGCGAGCGAACGACCCTTGGGCAGGATCGAGAAGTCCTTCACGTACCCCAATTCCGTGAGCACGGCGAGGACGCGTTCGAACTGCCGGGCGAGCGTCTCGGTGCGCGTCTTGATCCGCCGCTCGACCCCCCGGACCTGCGCCTCCAGGTCGCTCGCGCGCCGCGCCCAGCGCTCATGCGTCGGACGGTCACGACAGGCATGGCAGGGATGTTCCTCCGCCTGCCGTTCGAACCGTGCGGCCTCCCGCTCGACGCGAGCGTCGACACCGCCGCGGGGCCGGCGCGGCGCCCGGACGTCGAGCGCCACGAGGCGCGCCGCGAGGTCGCGGCGGTACCGAGCGCTCCGCGCGCTCCCCGACCGCGGCAGCGGGATGCGCGTCAGCGATACCGGTGGCTCCTCGAAATCCCGTGGCGACACGCGGAAGAACTTCCGGTCCTGCGAGAGCACGGTCAGCCGGCCGTCGCGGTTCGAGAGCACCGCGGCGAGCCCGCGGCGCTTCGCCCGCGGCACGAAGACCACGTCGCCCGGTCGGAGCTTCCCCAGCGCCTCTCGAACCGCGTCGGCGCGCGTCCGATCGCGTCCCTTCCGGGCGTCCTCTCGGATCCGCTCGGCCCGTTCGCGCAGGCGCCAGTACTCCTCGAAGTCGCCTCGGTCGCACCGCATCTGCTCGCGATAGCCCGAGAGGTAGGCCCTGTCGCGCTCCAGCTGGCGCTCGAGGGCCACGACTCCGCGGTCGGCCAGGAACTGTGCGAACGACGAGTTCAGCAGGTGGTGCGCTTCCTCGCGCACGTAGTTCCGCACGAGGTTCACGGCCATGTTGTACGAGGGTCGAAACGACGATGTGAGCTCGTAGGTCCGCGTCGAGGCGAGCGACGCCACACGCTCGAACGGCACGTTCCGCTGGAGCACCACGATGGCGTGGCCGAGCTGATCGATGCCGCGCCGTCCCGCGCGACCGGTCAGCTGCGTGTACTCACCCGGTGTGAGCAGCTCGTGACGCTCGCCCTGGAACTTCCACAGGTCCTCGAGCACCACCGACTTCGCGGGCATGTTGATGCCGAGCGACAGCGTCTCGGTGGCGAACACGATCTTCACCAGACCGGCCTCGAAAAGCTCCTCGACGGTTTCCTTGAACACCGGAAGCATCCCGGCGTGGTGCGCCGCGATCCCGGCGGCGAGTGCGTCCTGGAACTCGTAGAAGCCGAGCGTCTTGAGGTCTTGCTCGTCCATCCACGCGGCCCGCATCTCGGCGAACTCGCGGATGCGCCCGGCCTCCTCGTAGGTCGTCAGCCTGATGCCCGCTGCCATGAGCCA
The DNA here is from genome assembly GCA_035640355.1 of Actinomycetota bacterium. Classification (NCBI taxonomy): domain Bacteria; kingdom Bacillati; phylum Actinomycetota; species Actinomycetota bacterium. The sequence goes on along the minus strand of DASQWI010000007.1, from coordinate 71,294 downwards.
CTCGACGCTCCGATCGCACCCCGCCCGACTGAACACGAAGTAAATCGCCGGGAGCATCGCGCTCTCGGCGAGCACGTCGGCGACCTCCTCGCGCTTGGGAACGAAGACGCGGCGATGACCCTCACGCGGACGAGGGATCCGGTGGTGCTGCAGCGTGGACGAGCCACGCCGGTAGTACGTCTTGTATCGGACCTCCTCGCGATCGAGCGAGATGAGGTATGGGTTCGGCATCGGCTGCCCGTCCTGGTCGACGTGCATCGGGTGCAGGTCGTGGCCCACCAGGTAGTGGTGCTCGAGGGGGACCGGCCGTCGCTCCTCGATGACCACGCGGGTCGGGCCGCGGAGCGTTCCGATCCACTCGCCGAACTCCTCTGCGTTGGAGATCGTCGCCGACAGACACACGACCGAGACCGACAACGGAAGGTGGATCAGGACCTCCTCCCAAACGCCGCCGCGGTACGGATCCTGGAGGTAGTGCACCTCGTCCATCACCACCGAGTTCAGCCCGTCCAGCGTGTCGCTTTGCTCGTACAGCATGTTCCGCAGCACCTCGGTGGTCATGACGACGACGGGCGCCTCACCGTTGATCGAGTTGTCCCCGGTGAGCAAGCCCACCTTCGCGGCGCCGTATCGAGCGACCAGGTCGCCGAACTTCTGGTTCGAAAGCGCCTTCAACGGCGTCGTGTAGAAGCACTTGCCCTCTTTCTCGAGTGCACGCTCGACCGCGTACTCGGCGACGACCGTCTTGCCGGAGCCGGTCGGCGCGGCCACGAGCACCGATTCCCCCTCCGCGAGCGCGTCGACAGCCGAGAGCTGGAACGGGTCGAGCGCAAACGGGTACCGCGCCGCGAAGCGCTGCGGATCGGTCACCTGCGCGGATGGCATACGTCGTCGCTCCGGAGTCACGGATCGAGTCTACGGTCGGGCCTCGCGGGGGCTCGACCGCCGAATCGTCAGGCCAGGCCGCAGGCGCGGATGTGCTGGAGAAGCAACCGGTCGAACTCGCCCGGCGCCTCGAGATTCGATAGGTGTCCCGCGTCGTCGATCACGTGGAGCTCCGCGCCGGCGATCTCCTCTGCCATCGCCGACGAGACGTCGGGTGGGATGAGACGATCCCCGGTCGACGTGATCACCAGGGTCGGCACGTCGATCGTCGCCAGGTCCGGTGTCGAATCCGGTCGCTCGGCCATCCCCAGCGCCGCTGCGGCGATCGCCTCCGGAGTCTGATCGACGATCCACGCACGAACGCGCTCGAACAGCTCAGCCGGCGCGTCTTCGGCGAGGAGCGGCGGAGGCTCGTCGGCCAAGACGTTCCCCTCCGACCGCAGGCGTTCGGCGAGCGCCCGCCTCTTGTCTGCCCCGTCGGGCGTGTCGTCGACGGCGCGCGTGTTCGCCAGGACGAGTCCGAGCACGCGATCCGGGGAACGCCTCCACAGCTCGAAGGCGACGTAGCCGCCCATCGATAGCCCACACACGAGCGCTCGGTCGATCCCTGCGCGTTCGAGCTCCGAGAGCGTCCGTTCGGCCGCTGCTCGCATGGTCGCGACGGCATCCACCGGTTCGGAGCCGCCGAATCCCGGGAGATTCGGCGCGACGACGCGGACGTCGTTCGGGAGCGCGGCAAGCTGTGGTTCCCACATCCGGGCGTCGAGCGGCCACGCGTGGAGCAGGAGGATCCCGTCGGGCATCGGTCAGCCGGTCGGCCCGACGGGCTCGAAGACGTCGGCAGCCGCTTGCGCCTCGACGTAGTCGGCGTACGCGCGGGCGAACGTGTCCTCCGCCACGGCGAACAGATCGTCGGCGCTCCCGAGCAGGTCCTGCCGTTCAGGCGGGTCGTCGAACGCGATGGCCATCGTGACGAGCCGTGCCGCCTGCTCGTACAGCTTCATGGCTCGGGCGAGCTCGCTCTGCGAGTCGAGCATGTACACCACGAACTCGCGCGAGAACCCGCGGTCGCGGATGAAATCGGCCACGGGGACGTCCCCGATCAGGCTCGCGGCACTCTTCGCCGCGGACGCCGCGTCCTTGGCAACCGTTCCGGCTTGATCGAGTGCCGTTTCGTCTGCGCCGTTCGCCGAGATGACCGGCAACGTGGTGCCCAGGTCAGGGAAGGCGTCGAATCCCGCCGGTGGCTGTGGCTGCCCCACGGTCGCGAGCACGGGATCGATCTGACCGCGGTACTGATTGACCGCCGTCGCCATGCGGTCGGTCCGTTCGCGCTCCCGGGCGTCCTCGCGCTGCTGGATCAACCCCACCCCGAGCGCGACCACGAGCGCGCACGCCGCCACCGTCGCGACCGAGATCCACAGCCCCCGCCGACGCAGGAACGGGGTACGAACCGGCACGTAGGCGGGCTTCGGCCCGCGGGCGACGGTACGCGTACCACGGCTCTTGCTCTTCCCCTTGATCGCCATGCCGTCCTGTTCTCTCGATCGCTTACCGGTTCATGAGCCGGCCAACGATGATAGCGGCCTCGTAGAACAGGACCATGGGAACGGCCATCGCCAGCAGCGTGTACGGGTCGCCGCTGGGCGTGATCACCGCAGCAAAGACGAAGATGAGCAGGATCGCCGTCCGGCGCCATCCTCGCAACTGGGTGGGGCCGATCACGCCGGCCATCTGGAGGAACACGAGCGCGATGGGGAACTCGAACGACAGGCCGAACACGAAGGCGAGCAGCACGACGAAGGAGAAGAACCGATCGCCGGTGAGCAGCGGCGACGCGACGTCGCCGGCGAACCCGAGGAGGAAGCCCAGTGCCTTCGGCAACGACCAGTAGGCGAACAACGCGCCGAGCGCGAACAGCAGCACCGAGCTCACGACGAACGGGATCGCCAACCGGCGTTCACGCTTCGTCAGCCCCGGAACGACGAACGCCCACAGCTGGTAGAGCACGACCGGGAGCGCAAGGAACAGGCCCAGGTACCCGACCAGCTTCAGCTTCAGCAGCACGGCGCCGAGCGCCTCGGAGAAGAACAGCGTGCACTCGGGGGTGGGACGACGATCGAGTGGGATCGATTGGTAGTAGTTGCAGTACGGGTTGAGGAGCAGGTCGGCAACGCGGTCGTACAGGACCCACCCAACGATCGCGCCGACGGCGATCGCCGCGACGGCGATGATCAGCCGGTACCGGAGCTCCTCAAGGTGCTCGATGAGCGTCATCGAGCCCTCTGGATCCCGCCGCGGGCGCCGCCGGAGTCGCTCGGGGATCACGCGCACCCCGGCCACCACCTACTCCGGTAGTGACGTTTCGCGTTCGCCGCCGGTTTCGTCGCCCTCCGTAACCTGCTGGGTCCCGTCCGTCACGGTCTCCGCCGCGCCATCGCGTCTCTTGGGCGTCGCGCTCGATGCCGGTCTGCTCGAATGGCTCGGAGGTCGTGGGTCCATGTCGACGCGGAACGAACGCTCGACCTCCCTGCGGGCGCGACGGATCTCGGCGAGCCCGCGGCCGAGAGTCCGCGAGATCTCGCGCGCGTCGTCGGTACCTGAGGCGGCAGCTCCCGCGGCCGCCGCCGCTCCCTTCCCGTTCGGCCCTGGCTGCGAGCGGTCACGCGACTCGTCGAAGGTCGGACGACCGTCGTCGTCGAGGTTCAGCTGGATCGTCTTTCGAACCTCCTCTTGCGCCTTTCGGATCTCTCGGATGCCCCTGCCGATCGAACGACCCAGCTCGGGAAGCCGTCGCGGCCCCACGACGACGAGCGCCACAACGAGGATCAGGAGCAGCTCCTGCGGACCGATCTGGAACATCGCCTATCGCTTCCGCGCCGACTCGATCTTCTTCGCCCGAACCGATGCTCGTTCCGAGCGAGCGGCGGCCTCGTCGCCCAGGGCAGAGATCTCCTGCACGAGGGGATCGACCTCTCGCAGGAACCGACCGAGCGCTCGGCCGAGGACCTTCACGTGCCGAACGAGTCCGATCAGAACGGCGGCGATGGCGACGGTCGTGATTATCGCAACCACGAGCCAGACGATCGCGGGAATGGACATGTCGGGCTCGATGCTAGCCGAGCCCTCCCCTTACTGCCGGGCGAAGAACTCCTGGATGTAGCTGTCGTCCTGCAGCTTGAAGTGGAAGTCGATGACGTCGTCGATCGTCAGGGCCGGGCCCACCGGGAGTGGCCCGCGCGGGTCCTCGGGCTCGTCGAACAGCTCCGACGTCTCGGTGAGCACGCCTCGGCCGGCGACGTCGACGCCGGCCGACACCAAGAGCGCCACGATCTTCCGGTCGGCGCGCTTCTCGACGGCGTCCATGCACGTGGGACAGGTGAACTTGTACGTACCCTCGCGCCCACCGCGAGCGACCTTCAGCATGATCGACTCGGGTCCCATGTCGACCTCTCCGCAGCGGGGGCATGTCGTCCGGATGGTGGTCATGTCAACCGCTGTATCGGTCGCGTGGGTGACTCGCTTGAGCGCGCGAACGGTCAACCGGGCTACCCTAGACGTACCGTTTTCGCGTCCTGCGAGCGAGCTCCGCGACCCGGTCTTTCAGCTCCTTCGGCTCGACGACCTGAGCGTCGGCGCCGAGCCGCAACAGCAGGCGTTCGAGCCACTCGAGTCGTCGCGCGGGTAGAGCGATCTCGAGACCACCTCCGTAGAGCTCGCTCACCGAGGTCGTTTCGTAGTACTCGGCGACCCACCGAGCATCTGGTGAGAGCCGAAGTCGCACGTCGAGGTCCTCGTCGCCGCGCGTGTAGAGGGGGCGACCGGCGCGCTCGAGCCCCCGCGGCTCGAACCGCTCCCCCGTCCGCGCGACCGAGCGGATGCGGTCGGCCCGGAACAGCCGCTCGGCATCCGAGCGGTGATCCCACGCTGCCACGTACCAGTTCCCGAGGGCGACGAAGACCTCCTCCGGGTCGATCTCGCGCTGGGTCGTTTCGGCCGTCGAAAGCGCGTGGTACTCGATCCGAAGACGTTCGCGATCGGTGGTCGCGCGGCGCAGGTCCTCCAGCCACTCGACCTCGCCCCCGGCGGTCGCGGCGACACGAGCCGGAAGGCCTCCGAGTGCGTCCGGCCCGAGCGCGCCGGCCAGCTTGTCGAGCGCGGACGAGAGCGCCGGGGCCTCCTCCAGCCCCGGCGTCTCGGCGAGCTCCGTCCCGTGGAGGTAGAGCGCGAGCGCCTCGGCCCGCATCGGCCGGAGCGGGCGTGAGAAGTAGTCGGCCATGCCGATCCAGATCCGGCCGTCCTGCACGTCGACATCGATCAGATCGCCCGGCCCGTACGGGGGCAGGCCCGAGACGAACAGGAGATCGAGGTCGTCGAGCAATTCCTGCTCCGACACGCCGAACAGCTCCATCGCCTCGTCGACCGGCGTCCCGGGGTGGCGCACGAGGTACGGAACCACCACCAGCAGACGCCGGAGCCGCTCGGACGCCTTCCTTGGCGCCGTGCGGGCGCCGTCAGACCGCGGCAAGCGCCGCCTCCAGCCGCGACACGACCTCGTCGCGGAGCTCGGGTGGCTCCAGCGCCTCGGCGTCCGGGCCGAAGGAGAGGACCCATCCGGCGAAGCTCTCGCCCGGCTGCCACGGCACCCGCACGAGTGTCCAGCCGTCCTCGCGCGTGCCGATGGCTTCGGCGGCCGCCACCCCCTTGGTGGCCAGCCATGCCACCTCGGGCGAGAACGCAACCACGGCCGCCGTCTTGGCCTCTCCCGGACCCCACGGCCCCGCCTGGACGTGGTCGGCCGCTCGGAACCCGTCCGGTGGCTCGCTCCCGTCGCCTTCGTCGGCGACGTCGGAGGCGAAGCGAGACAGCCGGAACGAGCGGATCTCGTCGCGAGCTACGTCACGCCCCACCACGTACCACCTTCCGCCGCGCAACACGAGCCCGAACGCGTCGACGACCCGCTCCGACGTGTCGCCGCGCGCGGTGCGGTAGGAGAACCGGATCCGGCGGAGCGAAGCGACGGCCTCGCCCACGGCCGGCAATCTGGCGTCGCGCGCACCGCCGATCGCGCCCGTCGACCCCGCGAGCGCCGACATGATCCCGCCCTCAGCGCCAGACAGCAGGGTGCGTACCGCGTCCTCTGCGGAGCGATCGCCGCCCGCTCGCGCCGCCACGAGCAACGCGGAGATCTCCTCGGGGGTGAATGTGATCTCGGGTACGTAGTACCGGTCGCGCGGGATCGTGTAGCCCTGCTCCGCCTCCCAGACATCGACCGACCGCACCTCGATCGGGACGCCGATATCGCGGAGGATGTCCTTGTCGCGTTCGAACATCCGCTTGGCGGAGTTCACGTCCCCGTGCCCGTACGCCTCGGAGAGCTTGCTGCGGATCTGCTCGAACGTGAGCGGGGTTCGCGTCTCCAGCAGCAGTGCGACGAGATTGACCAGGCGCTCCAGCGGCTGCATGGCCGCGGCATCATACTTCCGGCATGTCCGCGCATCGTGGGGGCGTCCGCCTCCGGCGCGCCACGGTTCTCGACGTTCGCGCCGTTCATGCAGGCCTCCTCGAGCTCGACGCCGAGATCGACGGCACGCGCGCGCGTGCGCTCGCGTATCCGGATCTCGTCGGACCGGTCGACGCCGGCGACACCGTCGTCGTGAACACCACAGCCGTCGAGCTCCAGCTGGGAACGGGTGGCTTCCATATCGTCGTCGCGGTGGAGGGCGCGTCGCTCGACCCGTCCGACACCGGCCGAACGATGAAGCTGCGCTACACGCCGTCGCAGACGGCGGTCAGGGCAGTCGAGGAGACCGACCGGGACGTGATCGAAGGTTCTCGCGGTCTCGCCGGCACGCCGGTCGTGTGCGCGCCGCTGCATTCGATGATCGCTCCCGCCGCCGCCGGCGCGAAGGCCGCAGGCGCACCGACCGTCGTGTACGTCATGACCGACGGCGCGGCGCTACCGGGCCCGTTGTCGCGGCTCGTCCCGTCGCTCCGCAGCGCAGGTCTCCTCGACGGATGGATCACGTGCGGGCAGGCGTTCGGCGGAGAGCTCGAGGCCGTCACCGTGTGGACGGCGCTGATCGCGGCCGTGGACGTCCTCCACGCCGACGTCGTCGTCGTCGCCGACGGCCCGGGGAATCTCGGCACCGAGACGACGTGGGGTGTCAGCGCGCTGACGAACGGTCACGCACTGAACGCCGCCGCCGCGCTCGGCGGGAGGCCCGTGGCCGCACTCCGCGTCTCGTTCGCCGACGCCCGCCAACGCCACCGAGGCGTGTCGCACCACTCGCTCACGATCCTCGAGCACGTGTCCGCGAACGCGAACGTGGCCGTTCCGGCGCTCCAAGCCGATCATCGTGAGGCCGTGTGGAACGCGTTGCGCTCGCGCAGGCTCGAGGAACGCCACCAGCTTGTCGAGGCGGACGGTCGCCCCGCGCTCGCGGAGCTCGAACGACGGGGCGTCGCCGTCCGGTCGATGGATCGAACGCCGAGCGACGACCCTGCGTTCTTCCTGTCGGCAGGCGCGGCGGGCGTGCTGGCCGCCAGGATGGCTTCGGGCTCTCGTTCGTGGAAGGACGGAACCCACGCGAGCGGGCACCCGCCCGAATGACCGTTCAGGCGCAGGCGCTACATGTGGGCGATCAGCTGCTCGACCCGCTCGTCGGCGGCGCGGAACGGGTCCTTGCACAGCACCGTGCGTTGCGCCTGGTCGTTCAGCTTCAGGTGAACCCAGTCGACCGTGTAGTCGCGCCGCTTCTGCTTCGCGTGCTTGATGAAATCGCCTCGCAGCTTGGCGCGAGTCGTCTGCGGTGGCTCCCTCATCGCGCGCTGTATCTCTTTCTCGGTAGCGGCGCGCTCGGCTCGACCCTCGCGCTCCAATAGGTAGTACAGCCCTCGACCGCGGTTGACGTCGTGGTACGCCAGGTCGAGCAGCGCGATGCGTGGATGCGACAGCGGAAGGCTGTGGCGGGCACGGTAGCGATCGATCATGGCCTGCTTCGCCACCCAGTCGACCTTTCTGATCAGTCGCTCCGGCTCACCGTCGGTCAACGCGTCGAGCGCGTCGCGCCACTCCTCCAGCAGCTGCTTGGACTGAGGGTCGGTTCCGCGCCGTTCGAGGAAGCGCGCCGTCCGCTCGAAGTACTCCTCCTGGACGTCGATCGCGGTGAGCTCCCGCCCGTTCGCCAGCCGGACCTTCTTTCGGCATGTGACGTCGTGGCTGATCTCTCGGATCGCGCGGATCGGGTTCTCCAGCGTGAGGTCACGCATCACCGTGTTCGCCTCCACCATCCGCAGCACCAGATCCGTGATGCCGACCTTCATGAACGTGGTCCACTCGTTCATGTTCGAGTCGCCGACGATCACGTGCAGCCGGCGGAACCGCTCGGCATCGGCGTGGGGCTCGTCCCGAGTGTTGATGATCGGCCGGGAACGCGTTGTCGCGCTCGAGACGCCCTCCCAGATGTGCTCCGCGCGTTGTGCGATGCAAAACTGCGCCCCGCGGGGTCCATGCAACACCTTCCCCGCACCGCAGTAGATCTGCCGCGTGACGAAGAACGGGATCAGCAGGTCGGCCATCCGCGCGAACTCGCCCTGCCGCGCCACGAGGTAGTTCTCGTGGCAACCGTACGAGTTGCCGGCCGAATCGGTGTTGTTCTTGAACAGGTAGACCTGCCCGCTGATGCCCTCCTCGTGGAGCCGAACCTCCGCCGCCGCGAGGAGCGCCTCGAGGATCCGCTCCCCCGCCTTGTCGTGCGCGACGAGGTCCGTGATCGAGTCGCACTCCGGCGTGGCGTACTCCGGATGCGAGCCAACATCGAGGTAGAGTCGCGCGCCGTTCTCGAGAAACACGTTCGACGAGCGACCCCAGCGGACGACGCGGCGGAACAGGTAGCGCGCGACCTCGTCGGGCGACAGCCGCCGCTGGCCTCGGAAGGTGCAGGTTACCCCGTACTCGTTCTCCAGCCCGAATATCCGGCGTTCCATGTACCGAGTGTAGGTCCCAGACGGCGAATGACCGGGATGCTTCGAAGGACCGGCCCGACGAGGCTCAGGCAGCCGACAGGATGCCGGCGATCTCCTCCTCTTCGAGCCGCCGGAACTTCCGCCGCGGACGGCTCGTTCTATCGAGCACGCCCGCCTCGATCGACTCGGCCTCGATCTGCCGGTTCTCTGCCGATCGCAACGCGCTCACGGCCTCGCGCACGCCGGTCGCGAGGTCCCACCCCTGCTGGTACGCGTTGCTCACCGCGGTCGTGAGCTCGTCGGCATGGCCGCCGATTGCCACGAATCCCTGTTCGTCGGTGACGGTTCCGTCGAACAGGATGTGGTAGATCTCGTTCCGCCCGGCATCATCGGCGACCTCGCCGACCACGATCTCCACCTCGTATGGCTTCATCTGCGTGGTGAAGATCGTCGATAGCGCCTGGGAATATGCATTCGCGAGATCGCGCGCGCGAACGTCCTCGCGCCCGTACGAGTAGCCACGCAGATCGGCGAGCCGGACACCGCTGATACGAAGGTCCTCGAACTCGCTGTACTTGCCGACGCCGGCGAAGGCGATCCTGTCGTAGATCTCGCTGATCTTGTGAAGGGTGGCGCTGGGGTTCTCCGCGACGAAGAGCAATCCGTCCGCGTACTCGACCCCGACGACGGACTTGCCGCGCGCGATGCCTTTGTGCGCGAACTCGGAGCGGTCCTTCATCAGCTGCTCGGGCGGGACGTACGGCATGAAGCTCACGGAGCACCACCGTTCCCCGACCCGGACCGGGTCGCCTGCTCCGCTACGATCCGCTCGTATGCCGCGCGGATCTCGTCGTCGGTGACGACCGCGGTTCCCTCCGACGTGGCAACGACGAGCGTGGGAAAGATCCCCCGCGCCGGGTCGGGTCCGCCGGTCGCAACATCTTCTTGCGAGGCGTCGACGAGGGCCTCGACGGCGACGCGAACCGCCTCGTCGCGATCGAGATCCGGACGCCACCGCTTCTTGAGTGTGCTCTTCGCGGCGCGACCACCCGAGCCGGTCGCGTGGAAGTCCTGTTCCTCCCACCTGCCTCCCGTCGCGTCGTAGTAGAAGATCCGTCCGGCACCGCGCCGTTCGTCGAAACCGCCGAACAACGGCACGACCACGAGGCCCTGGATGGCGAGGGGGAAGTTCGCTCGAATCATCTGCCCCAGCCGGTTGGCCTTTCCCTCGAGCGAGAGCCGGTCGCCGGTGATCTTCTCGTAGTGCTCGAGCTCCAGCTGGAACAGGCGCACGATCTCGATGGCCTGACCCGCGGCGCCGGCGATGGCGATGACGGAGTAGTGATCGGCGGCGAAGACCTTCTCCATCCGGTCGTCGGCGATCGCGAAGCCTTCCGTTGCGCGACGGTCGCCGGCGAACGCGACGCCGACGCCGAACTTCAGCCCGACGACGGTGGTCCCGTGCGCGCCGCGGACGTCATCGGGCGGCCCTGAGACTCCCCCCTGTGGGATGGCTTCTGGACGATTGCGGGCGAGAAGGTCGAAGAAGCTGGGATTCGCCCCGATGATGCCGCCCGTGGAGAGGGGCGACACGCCGGGAGCGTCCGTCACTCCCCGCCCTTCTGGACGTAGGACTTCACGAACTCCTCGGCATTCTCCTCGAGGACCGAGTCGATCTCGTCGAGGATCTCGTCCATCTCCTCTTTCAGCTTCTCGGTCCTGGAGGCCTGCTCGACCTGGCCCGCGGCCTCGTCGCCCTCGCCGCCACCGTCGCGACGTTGCGTCCTCTTCTGCTCCTGCTCTTGCGGCACGCTTCAATCCTCCTGTCGAGGCAGCGATTCTACCCGTGGGCGACGCTACGACTTGAGAAGGTCGACGAGCGTCGCCGGGTCGGGCGACTGCTCGAGCAGCTCCTCGACGTGTGCCCTCGTTCCCCTGAGGGGCTCGCGCATTGGAACGCGCTGCAACGCTTCCCGCCCGGTGTCGAAGATCACCGAGTCCCAGCTCGCGGCGGCGATCGCGTCCGGGTACCGCGAGATGCATCTCCCTCGGAAGTACGCTCGCGTGTCCTCAGGCGGCTCCATGACCGCGCGCTCGATCTCGTGGTCGCTGACGATGCGCTCGACCTTTCCGGTCGCCACCAGCCGGTGGTACAAGCCGCGTTCCCGTCGGACGTCGTGGTACTGCAGGTCGATGAGCCTGAGCTTGTGGTCGCTCCAGTCGAGCCCGTCGCGCTCGCGGTATCCCTCGAGCAGCCTGTACTTGGCCACCCAGTCGAGCTCCCGGTGTAACTGCATCGGGTCGTCCTCGAGCGCCGTGAGCACCGACTCCCACCGCTCCACGACCTCCTGGTTGTCGGAGGTCGGGTCCTCCTGCTCCACGTACTTCTTGGCCCGCTCCAGGAACTCCCACTGCAGTTGGACCGCCGTGAGCCTCCGCCCGTCCGCGAGCCGGACCATTCCCCGGCCGGCGAGATCCCGCGAGACCTCGTGCAGCGACGCCACCGCGTTCGCCACGGTGAGATCCGGCAGGTACTCGTCCTCGATCATCTTCAGCACGAGCGATGTGGTCCCCACCTTGAGCAGGATCGCCACTTCACACAGGTTCGCGTCGCCGACGATGACGTGGAGCCTCCTATACTTGTCCGGGTCGGCATGCGGTTCGTCGCGGGTGTTGATGATCGGACGCTTGAGCGTCGTCTCCAGACCAACCTCCGCCTCGAAGAAGTCCGCGCGCTGGCTGATCTGGTACCGGTGTCGGTTCCGGTCGTCCCACGGCGCCTCGGCGCCGAGCTTGCCGGCGCCGCAGAAGATCTGCCGGGACACGAAGAACGGTGTCAGGTCCCGCACGATGTTCCCGAACGGCACCGCCCTGTCCACCAGGTAGTTCTCATGCGTGCCGTATGAGTTTCCCTTGCCGTCGCTGTTGTTCTTGTAGACGGCGATGCGCTGGCCCGTCGGCACGGCACGCTCCAGCTCGAGCATCGAGCGCTCAAGCACGCGCTCGCCGGCCTTGTCGTGGATCACCAGTTCACGCGGCGTGGCACACTCGGGCGTCGAGTACTCCGGGTGCGCGTGGTCCACGTAGTAGCGCGCGCCGTTGGGAAGGATCACGTTTGCGAGCCCGAGATCCTCCTCCGACGGCTCACGTACCTGAACGGGCTCGAACCCGCGCGCGTCTCTGAGCGGTGACTCCTGCTCGTAGTCCCAGCGGATGCGTCGCAACGCTCCGGCGTACGTGCTGATCAGCAGCGAGCTCGAGATGACGGGATTGAACTCAGGTGCGCCGATCGCCGAGATGCCGTACTCGGTCTCGGTACCAACGACCTTGGGGATGGCCACCGGCGAAGCCTACAGGTACTGACCGGCGCTGACGCGTTCGACCTGCCGTCCCTCACCCGCCCCGTCGCCGAGCAGCGTGCGCACGTACACGATGCGCTCGCCCTTCTTGCCCGAGATCCGGGCCCAGTCGTCCGGGTTGGTCGTGTTCGGCAGGTCCTCGTTCTCCTTGAACTCGTCTCGGATGGCGTGCGCGAGGTCCTCGCTCTTGATGCCCTTCTCCCCCGTCGACAGGAAGCGCTTGATCGCCTCCTTCTTCGCGCGACGCACGATGTTCTCGATCATCGCGCCGGAGTTGAAGTCCTTGAAATACAGGATCTCCTTGTCGCCGCTCGCGTACGTCACCTCGAGGAAGCGGTTCTCCTGGTTCTCGGAGTACATCCGATCGACGGTCTGCTGGATCATCTTGCTCGTCGCCGCGGAGACGTCGCGACCGGACTTGTCGATCTCGTCGGGATGGATCGGAACCTTCGGGTTCAGGTACTTGCGCATGATGTCGTGCGCCTGGTTCACGTCGGGGCGCTCGATCTTGATCTTCACGTCCAGGCGACCGGGCCGGAGGATCGCCGGGTCGATGAGGTCCTCGCGGTTCGAGGCCCCGATCACGATGACGTTCTTCAGCGTTTCGACGCCGTCGAGCTCCGAGAGCAGCTGCGGCACGATCGTCGACTCGACGTCGCTCGAGATGCCCGAACCGCGCGTCCGGAAGATGGAGTCCATCTCGTCGAAGAAGACGATGACCGGTAGCCCTTCCTCGCTCCGCTCCTTCGCGCGCTGGAAGATCTGCCGGATCTGTCGCTCGGTCTCCCCGACGTACTTGTTCAACAGCTCGGGCCCCTTGATGTTCAGGAAGTACGAGTGTGCGTCCTGACGTCCGGTGCGCTCGCGAACCTTGTCGGCGAGCGACTTGGCGACGGCCTTGGCGATCAGCGTCTTCCCGCAACCAGGGGGGCCGTACAGCAGGACGCCCTTCGGCGGCTCGAGCTCGTGCTCTGCGAACAGCTCCGCGTACAGGAACGGGAGCTCGACCGCGTCGCGGATCGCCTCGATCTGTCCCTCCAGGCCGCCGATGTCGTCGTAGGAGACGTCCGGCACCTCCTCAAGGACCAGCTCCTCGACCTCTTCCTTGGGGAGCTTCTCCAGCGCGACGTTGGATCGCGGGTCGATCAAAAGCGGATCGCCAGCGCGGATCGGTTCTCTCAGCAGGCCGGCCGAGAGTGTCGCCACGAGCTCCTCGTCGCCGCGGCCGATCACCACCACGCGGTCGTCGCCCAGGCGGTCCTTCACCTTCACGACCTCGCCGGCACGGTCCGGTTCGAGCACCTCGACGACGTTCAGTGCCTCGTTGAGGATCACCTCTGCGCCCTTGTGCAGCGCGGCCCGGTCGACCTCGGGCGAAACGTTCACCCGCATCTTGCGACCCGCGGTGAACACGTCCACCGAGTCGTCGTCGTTGGCGACCAGGAACACGCCGAACGAGGCGGGCGGTCGGCTGAGCTTCTCGACCTCCTCACGGAGGCCCTCGATGCGTTCCTTCTCCGAGGTGAGCGTCGACGTGAGCTTCTCGTTCTGCACGAGCGCGCGAGAGAGATCGGATTTGGCCTCGAGGAGCTTCTCCTCCAGGATCTTGACCTGACGAGGAGCGTTCGTGAGGCGGCGGCGAAGGAGCGCGATCTCGTCCTCGAGGAAGCGGACCTGCGTCTGCAACTCGTGGATCTGCTTCTCCGCCCGTTCCTGCTCTTCGCGTGGATCGGGCTCGCGCATCACGTCACCTCCCGCGTTTCCCGAGCATACCCGCGGTCCCCTCGTCGGCCGATGAGCGTGCCGGAGGTCTTCCGACCGATCGATACGGTCTTCGGCACGTTTCCGGGTTGACCTGAGATGAGACTCGGCTCATCCGGCATCGATTCCCCGCCGAGCGACGGTGATGAAGCCGGTGTGTCCGATCATCCGCTGTTCCGGCCGGACGCTTCGTTCGGTGACGTGCCAAGAGCGAAGCAGCACCTCGAACGTCTCGAGGTGCTCATATCCCCGTTCGTCGAGAGCCATGACGAACTCCTGGACCTGTCCGGTGGTCGGGACATACGCGCAGATGATGCCGCCGGACGGAAGGGCCGTTACCAGCGCCTCCAGGACTCCCCACGGCTCGGGGAGATCGAGGATCACCCGGTCGAATCGCTCGCCGGTCGTAGCGACGTCGCGGACGTCTCCAGCGCGAAGCTCGAGCCACGCCGGCAGCTTGCCCAGGTAGGCCTCGATGTTCTCGGACGCCTTCGCTTGGAACTCCGGACGAAGCTCGTAGGAGACGACGCGCCCCTCGGGACCGGCGGCCCTGCACAGCGCCATCGTGAGCGCCCCCGATCCCGTCCCGGCCTCGAGCACTTCGGCACCCGGGACGATGTCGGCCTCAACGAGGATCGCGCCGACGTCCTTCGGATACACGACCTGCGCCCCGCGCGGCATCTTCAGAACGAAGTCGGCCATCCGTGGGCGGAACGCGTGGAACGACATGCCGGTCGCCGAGCGGACGACGGTTCCCTCATCGGCCCCGATGAGCAGATCGTGCGGCACGCCACCGCCGTGGGAGTGCCACGTCTCTCCGCCGCGGAGGCGCACGAGGTACCGCCGCCCGCGCTGGTCAACGAGCAGGATGCGTTCGCCCGGTTCGAACGGCGTGCTCACGAAATCAGGCTAGCGCACGCCGAAGACGCAACCGCTCAAGCGATGGCAGCGGGATTCACGCCGAGCTCGACGGAGAGCGTCACCCGCTCACCGGTGGGACGAACCACCTCGAATTCAACAGTGTCTCCCGGTTCGTGCGACCGGATCGCTTCGCCGAGCGCCGCGGAGTCCGGGATCGCCTCGCCATCGAATGTGACGACGACGTCTCCTTCTTCGACGCCGGCGTCCTCCGCCGGGCCGCCCGGGACGACATTGACGATGCCAGCGCCCTCCTCGACAGAGGTTCCGGTTGTGAACTGAAATTCCGGATCGGACGCGTCGATGGAACCGATCCCCATGAACGCGACGGGCGCACCGGGCTCCTCGGCGGCCTGCGTGATCGTCGGCGTGACGGAGCTGATCTGGATGGCGAACCCGATGTTCTCGGCGGCGCTCGTGCCGGCAGTGTTGATGCCGACGACGTTGCCCGCCATGTCGACCAGCGGACCGCCCGAGTTGCCCGGATTGATGGCGGCGTCGGTCTGGATCACGTCCGTGTACACGCGCTCCTGATCCGAGCCGCACTCCTCGAGCGGGCAACCGGGATCGCGAACGCTGATCCTCCGGGTGAGTGACGACACGATGCCGGACGTCACCGACGGCCCTCCCTCTAGTCCCAGCGCATACCCGAGTGCCACGACCTGCTGACCGAGCCGCAGCTCGCCCGAGTCACCGAGCGGAACCGCCGGCAGCCCCTTGGCGTCGACGTCGAGCACGGCCAGGTCTGCTTGTATGTCGCCGCCGATCACCCTCGCGTCGAACTCTTGGGGCTGCTCGTCCGAGGTGAAGACTCTGAGCCGGGACGCACCCTCGACGACATGGAAGTTCGTCACGATCACGCCGTCCTCGCGCACGACGAACCCCGTCCCCTGTCCGCCGTCTCTCTTGACGTTCACGACCGACGGGAGGACCTGGTCGACGACGTCGGCCACCGTGCCGCGGCTCGTGGGGATGGGTGCACTCGTGGGCAGTTCTCGGGCCTGGGCGTTGTCCGCATCCGTGGTGCTCGACGTGCACGCCGCGAGGAGCAGCGCGACCGACGCGATTGACGAGACGAGGAACCTGTTCATTGGCTTGGTCATGGGCTTGTTCTCCAGTTTCTTCGGTTCACAGGGCGTTCGACACGCCCTCCGGGAACGTTCGCGAACACACGGAAGAGTGTCCGAGATCCACAAGGCATCGAGCGCGGGCGCTCAGCCGACGGCCTGCGGAACGGAGCTCGGCCGGGGAAGCAGCCCGGCGCGCTCGATGACCTCGACGATCGCCTCCTCGTTCCGGATCGTCATCAGGTGCAGGCCGCTTACGCCGGGGATCGCGCGAACCTGCTCGACGATGTCGAGCGCGAGTCCGATGCCTTCGTCCCGTTGCCGATCCGGCGGGACCGAGTCGAGACGGTCGACGACCTCATCGGGAACGTCGATCCCCGGGACCTGGTCGCGCAGGTACCGGACGGCCTTGGCCGACCGCGGCACGAACACTCCGGCGAGCACCCAGGCGTGCTCCAGCAGGCCGAGATCCGCACATCGAGCCATGAACAAACGCATCTTCGACAGGTTGAAGCAGATCTGAGTCTGGACGAACTCGGCGCCGGCTTGGATCTTCTTCCCCAGGCGCATCGGCCGGAAGTCCAGCGGGGGTGCGAACGGGTTCTCGACGGCTCCGATGAGGAACTCCGGCGGCTGCGTCAGCTGCCGTCCCGACACGTACCTGCCCTCGTCGCGCAGCACACGGGCGATCCGGAGCAGGTGGATCGAGTCGATGTCGTAGATCGGCTTCGCCTCGGGATGATCTCCGACGCTCACGTCATCGCCGGTCATGCACAAGACGTTCCGAACGCCGAGCGTAGCTGCGCCGAGCATGTCGGCCTGCAGCGCAAGCCGGTTCCGGTCTCGGCATACGAACTGCATGATCGGTTCGATCCCGGCGTCGGAGAGCAGGTGCGCGGCCGCCATCGGCGAGAGATGCGGGTGCGCCGAGCTGTTGTCGGTGGCGTTGACGGCGTCCACCTTCCCCCGAAAGACATCGGCGAGCTCCGCGACCGATCGGGGGTCGGCCGAGTCAGTGGCCTGGAGCTCCGCCGTCACCACGAACTCGCGGCTAAGGAGCAAGCGGTGGAGGTCGCTCCGCGCCGACGGAGCGGCGCTCATCGCTCGCGCTTCGTGCTCGCCGGCTGTCGTCTCGCCGGGTCCCACGCCGCCGGCACGTGCTGGTCACGCCGCGTCAGCAGGTTCTCCCACGACGACGTCTCCTGCAGTCGCCAGTCGACCGGTGGCTCAACGCGCTCGATATGGTCGCGCCACAGCGGCAGCGTCCGCGAGCCCTCCCACGCGGACACCCACACGCACTTCATGTCGGGAACGACCTCGCAGTGACCGTCCTGGAGGGTGCCGCCGCACGGGCCGTTCCGCAGGTTCTTCGGACACCGCATCGGGCAGACGAGGCCGGTGGAGTGAAGGATGCACTGCCCACACATCCGGCAGTCCCACACGGCCTCCTTGATGGCGCGTTCGACAAGGACGATCGCCCTGCGGAACCCGCGCGGCGGCGGAACGGTGGGCGGGGGCCTTCGGTCGAGCGTGCGAGCCATACGGGCCGGGGCGCGACGCGGGACGTTCAGCTGGCCCGCAGGTCGCTCGCCGGCACCTCCTTCCGCGCGTCGACGAAGGGGATCGCCGTCGTCATGACGGTGAGGGGTCCGTGCTCCGACTCCACCTGGAGGGCGTTCCCCGGTCCGGCCAGATCGATCGGGACCCAGGCGTATCCGATGTTCCTCTCGAGCCGTGGAGACCAGATCGCGTCGGTGACCCTCCCCACCCGCTCGCCGTTTCGAACGACGGGCCAGAACCACGACAGCTCGGCGGGCAGCTCGTTGCCTTCCCATTCGATCCCCACGAGCTTGCGGTCGACGCCGCGGGCCTTGAGGTCCTCGAGCGCTCGTTTGCCGATGTAGTCCTGCGGCTGGTCCTCGACGAGGTGCTCGAGTCCCATGATGTGCAGAGGCGTGTCCTCGTGCGTCATGTCGGAGTTGTAGTTCATGATCCCGGCCTCGATGCGACGAGCCTCGACCGGTGCAACCGCCCGGATGCCGAGCTCGTCGCCCGCCTCGAAGACCGCGTTCCACAGGTCGTCGCCGCGGTCGGGGTCGAGCAGGTTGATCTCGAACCCCCGCACCGCCGTCCATCCCGTTCGGCTGATCAGAACGGGGATGTCCTTGATGTCGAACCAGTCGCACCAGTAGTACTTCAGGTCGTAGATCGCCGCGCCCACGAGCTTCTCGAGTACCTTCGCCGCCTTGGCGCCCTGCACCTGCATCGGGTACGCGTGCGGGTACGAGACGTCCACGTCCACGTTCGCCTGCGTGGCCACGCCGAGCGCGTACAGACCGGCGTCCGAGTCGGCGAGCTGCATCCACCAGCGGTTGTCGCCGACGTGGAGCAGCACGGGATCGTTCACGATGCCGCCGTCCGGCGCCGTGACGATCATGTACTTGCCCTGCTTCACCGCGCACTTCGTCAGGTCGCGGCACGTGAGCATGTCGACGAATCGGTCGGCGTCCTTGCCGGAGATCTCCACGGTGCGTTCCACGGCGACGTCCCATACCGTGACGTCGTTGAGGAGGGCCCAGTACTCGGTGACTGGGTCGTCGAAGTACGCCGGCAGCAGCATGTGGTTGTACACGTCGTATGCGGTGCACCCGGCCCGGCGGGTCGCCTCGAAGTACGGCGAGCGTCTGTACCACGGCCCGAAGTAGATCGTCGCGCTCTGCTCGAGCATCTCTGGGCGTTCGTTCGCCATCACCGTCGCGCTCCTCGGCCGCCGCCCTCGCGGCGGGCGGGTTGAATCATCGTTCAAACGGCCGCTCGGCTGCAACGTGCGTTCTGGCTCGAGGGAAGGCGCGGCTCAGGAGACCGGGATGCGCTTGTCCGGGTCGACGAACGGCATCTCCACGACCGTGGCCGCCCGGGTACCCCACTCCGTGTCGACCGTGACGCTCGTCCCCAGCGTGGAGCGGTCCGCCGGCAGCCACACGAACCCGATGTTCCGCTCCAGCCGCGGCGAGTAGATCGCCGAGGTGACCTTGCCGATGCGCTCACCGCCGTCGGTGACGGGCCACTTGACGTTGTTGAGCTCGGGGAAGGGGTCGCCGTCGATCTCGATGCCGTTGATCCTGCGGGAGACGCCTCGGTCCCTGATCTGCCGCAGCGCTGGGAGCGAGAGGCTCGCGTCGTCGGGCAGATCCCACGCGACGAGTCGCTCCAGTCCCATCTCGAGCGGGTTGTTCTCGTACGTCATGTCGGCGCCCCAGTTGAAGATGGCCCCCTCGATGCGCCGGATATCCGATGGACCCGTTGGTTTGATGTCGAACTCCTCGCCTGCCGACATGATCGCCTCGTACACGTCGGTGCCGCGCGTCGTGTCCGTGAGATAGACCTCGTATCCCACCTCGGACGTCCATCCCGTTCGGGTGATGACGACCGGCGCGCCGGCGATCTTGGCCTCGGTCCACCAGTAGTACTTGAGCTCGAGGATCTCCTCGCCGAGGAGCTTGACCATCAGATCCTTGGACCGAGGTCCCTGAACCTGGAGCGGCGCGACGTCGGCCTCCTTGATCGTCACGTTCAGATCCGGGTAGGCGTTCTTGAGGCCTCGCGCGAACAACAACGCGTCCGACGACGCCAGCGCGAACCAGAACGTGTTCTCGTCCATGCGCGTGAGGACCGGATCGTTGACGAGGCCTCCGTCGCCGTCACAGATCAACACGTACTTCGCCTGACCGACCGCGCACTTCGACAGATCGCGCGGGGTAAGGAGCTGCGCGAAACGGAACCCGTCGGGCCCGGAGATCTCCAGGCACCGCTCGACCGACACGTCCCACAACGTGACGCCGTTCAGCAACGCGTCGAACTCGGCTTCGAACGTGTCGAACCGGATCGGGAAATACATGTGGTTGTAGACGGTGAATCCCATCGGTTCGTACCGCTGCGTCGCTTCGTAGTACGGCGTGCGCCGGTTCCGGGCACCGCGCTGAACCTGGCTCATGTCGAACGGCATGGATGGCCTCCTCGTCTGTTCGGGCCGGCGGCGAGCAGCCGTTGACGGCCGACGTCGCGCGATGCGGTCATCGTGGCGGCGGGGCGTCGTGCGCCGCAACGACGACGCTGACCACAGGTCAGGAAAGGTCGGGTGACGCGAAGACGCGCTCGCCCTCGACGAGCGTCAGCACCACCCGCGCCGCGTGGATCTCGTCCGCGGGGATGGAGAACAGGTCGCGGTCCAGCACGATCAGGTCCGCGTACTTGCCAGGCTCGAGCGACCCGGTGACGTCGTCGAGATGGTTCACGAACGCCGATCCCAACGTGAACGCGCGGATGGCCGTCTCGAGATCCACCGCCTCGCCGGGGATGAACGGCACCCTCGTCCAGTCGCCTTCCGGGGCGTATGTCTGACCGCCGAAACCCTTCCTGTTCACCGCGACGTGGATCTCCTCGATCGGGTTGGCGCTCGAGACCGACCAGTCGCTCCCGGCGACGAGCGTCGCCCCGGACCGGATCAGCGAGCCGAACGGATATTGCCAGCTCGAGCGCACCTCGCCGAGGAACGGGATCGTCAGGTTGAGCATCTGCGGTTCGTTCTGCGCCCACAGCGGCTGCATGTTCGCGGCGACGCCGAGCTGGGCGAACCGCGGGATGTCGTCGGGGTGGATGATCTGGATGTGCGCGATGTGGTGGCGGTGGTCGTTCATCCCGTTCGCGTTCCGAGCGGCCTCGACCGCGTCGAGTGACTCTCGAACGGCGCGCTCCCCGATCGCGTGGAAGTGGACCTGGAACCCCTCGGCGTCGAGCCGCGACACGTAGCGTTTCAACGCTTCGGGTTCGACGAACGACTTCCCGCGGTTGTCGGTCGGCTTCCCGCTCTCGTCGAGGTACGGCTCGAGCACCCCCGCGGTGAAGTTCTCGATCACGCCGTCCTGCATGATCTTCACGCTCGTCGCCGCGAACCGGCCCTCGCGGCCGCGTTCGCGCGCCTCGAGGAGTTCGTCGATCTGCTCCTCGCCTCGGTACCGGTCCCACCACAGCGCACCGACCACCCTTGCGGTGAGCTCATCCGCTCCTGCGAACCGGAGGTACGCGTCCAACGTCCGGTACACCTCGTTGACGCCGACGATCGCGTCCTGCCACGCCGTGATGCCGAGCGAGTGGAGATAGCCTTGCGCGACGCGGAGCCCGGCGATCCAGTCCTCGGTCGTCTCCGCCGGCGCGAACTTCTCCGCGAGGAACACGGCGCCCTCGTGGAGTGTCCCCCACGGCTCGCCGCCGTCGTCGCGGACGATCACGCCGTCGACCGGATCCGGCGTGTCCTTCGTGATGCCGGCGATCTCCAGCGTCCTGGAGTTGACCCACACGCTGTGGCCGTCGCGGCTCGGAAGCATCACGGGCCGATCCGGAATCAGTCGGTCGAGGACGTCCTTCGGCGGGTTACCTCGCGGGAACACGTCCATGGACCAGCCGCCGCCGAGGATCCATTCGACCTCGGGATGCTCGGCCGCGTACGTGGCGATGATGCGCTCGTACTCCGGGATCGAGTACGCGTCGGACAGGTTGCAGCGCAACATCTCCAGACCACCGCTCGGGGGGTGCACGTGCGCGTCCTGAAAGCCGGGGAGCACCGTCCGGCCCTTCAGGTCGAGGACCTCGGTACCGGACGTGATGACCTCGCGCACGTCGTCGTCGGTGCCGATCGCGGCGATCTTCCCGTCCGCCACGGCGACGGCCTGCGCGCGCGGTCGCCTCGGATCGACCGTGTGCACCGCACCGTTGACGAGCGCGAACGTCGCTCGACCCGTCACGCGTTTCCCCTCTCGAGACGCGCGAGAGCATACGGCGAAGCGTCGGTGCCTCGCGCGCCACCGAGCGTGGGTATTCGCGCGGAGGTAATCGATCAGAACAGGGCGGCTTGACCGATGAAGCCGAGCACGAGCAGACCGACCGTCGCCAGCAGCAGGACGCCGCTCGCGATGGCTTCGCGAACGATCGGGTCGTCGCGGCGACGTGACTGGTTCGGCTGCATCGTGTGCTCGATACCCAGTCGGCCGAGCGCCCAACCACCTTTAGGATGCGCGGCGTGGACCGGCAGCAGGCGTTCCTGTTCGACCTGGACGGAACGCTCGTGGACAGCGTCTACCAACACGTCCTCGCGTGGCGCGAGGCGCTCGAGGCGGCCGGGATCGAGCTGTCGGTGTGGCGGATCCACCGAAAGGTCGGCATGTCAGGCGGATTGTTCGCGAACGCCCTCCTTCGCGAGACCGGTCGGGAGGTGACCGCCGAGGACGCAGCCCTGCTCCGGCGGCTCCACGCCGAGGCCTACGCCCGCCGCGGCTCGCAGGTCAGACCGCTGCCGGGGGCGCTCGAGCTGCTTCGGGCACTGACGGACGGCGGCACCCCTTGGGCCATCGCGACGAGCGGCTACCGGGAATCGGCAGGCCCGGCGATCGAGCTCCTCAACGTCCCCGACGACGTTCCGGTTGTCACACGCGAACTCGTCCCCAGGGCCAAGCCCGATCCCGATCTGTTCCTCACCGCGGCGGAGAAGCTCGTCATCGCGGTCGAGGACTGCGTCGTGGTGGGCGACAGTATCTGGGATCTCCTGGCCGCTCGGCGTGCGCGCGCCCTGGGCGTCGGGGTCTTGTCCGGCGGGTACGGGCGCGAGGAGCTCGAGCGCGCCGGCGCGTACCGCGTGTACGAGGACACCGCCGATCTGCTGGCGCACCTCGACGAGGTCGGCATCAGGTGATCCCGATGCCCTTCACGACGCGCTCACGATGACACCTTCGTAGGGGCGGAGCCTCGTCGCGACCGCACCGACGCCCGGGATGGTCGAGAGGAGGACCTCGGCGCCCGCCGGCGGTTCGATCTCGCGGTGTTCGTCGCCGAAGTTCAGGTGGATCTGCACGGCCGTACCGTGGTGGTGCGTTCGTTCGTAGGAGAAGACCCCCGTCGGCGCCTCCAGCGAGCGGTACGCACCGACGGCGAGCGCCGGCGTTTCCCTACGCAGCCGGACGAGCGAACGGAACAGACTCAGCGTGCTCGCCGGATCGTCCCGCTGCCCTTCCACCGTGAGGGCGGGATCGTTCGACGCGATCGGTACCCACGGCTCGGCGATCGAGAAGCCTGCGTTCGGGCCGGACGACCACTGCATCGGCGAACGCGCGGGGAGCCTGTCGAGCCCTGGCGCGCCGAACGCCTGCGGATCGGCGAGCGGATGTCCGGCCGGAACGACCGCGTTCCGCATGCCGAGCTCGTCGCCGTAGTACCAGGTCGGCGTTCCGCGCAGCGTGAGCAGCAGCATGTGCGTCACGCGCAACAGGTCCGGACCGACGCGCGTCGCGATCCGTGAGAAATCGTGATCGCCGAGGAGCCAGTTCGGCCACGCGCCGGGTGGCACGAGCGCGTCGTACGCATCGACCGCCGAACGCACCTCGTCCGCCGACCACTCGCGGAGCTCGGTCAACGTGAAGTTGTGCGGGATGTGCGCTTCGTCGAGATTCTCGCCGTGGTACGTGACGGCGCGTTCGGGCGGGAGAACGACCTCGCCGATCATCACGCGCTCCGGGTACTCATCCACCACCGATCGGAGCGACCGAGCCCGCGCGTGGGCATCGGGCCCGTCCTCGGAGTACCGCCGCACCAGCTGCAACCGCGCCGGTAACCCGTCGTGCCAGTCGGGGTCGAGCGGGTTGTCCCGAAGCTCCGGGTCCTTGCCGAGCAGCCACAGCACGTCGACGCGGAACCCGTCGACGCCCCGGTCGAGCCAGAAACGCATGGCGTCGTGGATCGCCGCCGGCACCTCGGGGTTGTTCCAGTTCAGGTCGGGTTGCCCTGGATCGAACGAGTGCAGGTACCACTGGCCCGGCGGTTCGAGGTAGTCCCACGCTGGCTTCCCGAAGTAGCTGACCCAGTTGTTCGGAGGGCCGCCGCCCGGCAGTCCGTCGCGCCAGACGTACCAGTCGTGCCTGGGGCTGCTCGGATCGCGGCTCTCGACGAACCACGGGTGCTTGTCGGAGGTGTGGTTGGGGACGAGATCCAGAACGAGCCGAACGTCGTGTTTGTGCAGCGCAGCGACGAGCCGATCGAAGTCGTCGAGCGTGCCGAACGCGGGATGGACGTCGACGTAGTTCGAGATGTCGTAGCCGAGGTCCGCGTCCGGCGAGGGGTAGATCGGCGAGAGCCACACCGCATCGACGCCGAGCCACTGCAGGTACTCGGCCCGCTCGGCGATGCCGGCCAGATCGCCGACGCCGTCACCGTTCGAGTCGGAGAAGCTGCGCGGATAGATCTGGTACACGATGCCCCGCTGCCACCACGTGGGACTCTCAGGCACCCAGCCGTCCCGGTCGCTCACGTCGTAATCCCCTCCGTCGCGAGTCCGGTGGACTCTAGCCACTCGGCGTCGAGCGTCGCCGGTCCGTGCACAATGCCCGGATGCTTCACCTCCCGGACGGACGAACGCTGTGGCATCGGGCGCGACGCGAAGTCCGAACGTTCGCCGGCAGGTGGCCCGCCGTCGCCAGCCGTTTCACCACCGGCGAGTTCCCAACCGAGGCCACGGAGCTCTGCATCGAAGGGTTCCTCAGGGCGGGCAACACGTTCACCGTGATCGCGTTTCAGCACGTGCAGCCCGAGCCCGTGAGCATCGCCCACCACGTTCACGCCGCCGGCGCGGTCATCGCCGCCGTCGGAATGCGAACGCCGACCCTCGTGCTGATCCGGCCGCCCGAGCAGTCGGTGCTCTCGTACGTGGTCCGGTGGCCCGAGCTCACGATCGGCCAGGCATTGCGAGGGTACGCGCGCTTCTACCGGCCGCTGCTCCCCTACCGCGACGGGTTCGTCGTCGGCCGCTTCGAGGACGTGACGTCCGACCTCGATCGCGTGATCCGTCGGGTGAACGAGCGCTTCGGCACCAGCTTCGTGCCGTTCGAGCCGACCGAGGCAAATCTCGCCGCCGTCCGCGAGGAGATGGACCGGTGGGACGCGAACACCTACCGGCGAGGTGGACAGATGGAGCTCGGACGTGGGCGCCCGACTGAAGAAAAGGAGTCGCGGAAGGCTGAGCTGCTCGAGCGGTACCGAGCGCCGTCGGTGTCACGTCTCCGCGAGCGCGCGGAACGCCTGTACACCACGTTCGCGGCGCACTCGCGTTGATGGCTACTCGGGCGTGAAGTCGACGCCGCTGTACAGAATGACGTTGGCGTATGGGGAGAACTCGCCGGTACGGACGACCGCCTTGGCCTCAGCGGTGATCTCTTTCAGTTCCTGGTGGGACACCGATGACTCCGCGGCGGTACGAAGCCGCATGCGGAGGGCGTCGACGATGTGGGGACTCGACTCCTTGGCCATCGTGTAGCGCTCGACGCGGAGCTCGGAGAGCACGGCGTCGACAACGTCCAGGAACGCCGGCTGACCCGGTGCAAACGCCAGGTCGATCCGGAGAACGCCGGTCGGGATGGGCAGGCCGGCATCGGTTATGCAGAGCGCGTCGCCATGACCCATCGACGCAATGACCCGCGCCAAGCGGGGATGGAGGATGCCTCGATCCTTCACGCGTCGCCTCCTTCGTCCCGGGGATGAGACATCACGCGGAGCGTACGTGCAAGATGCCGAGATGCCCGAGCTACCGGACGTCGAGGCGTTTCGACGGCGGTTCGCTCGGCATGCCATCGGCCGGACGATCGGCGAGGTCGTGGTGACCGACCCGGGGATCCTCCGAAACGTGACGGCCCACGAGCTGAACGATGCGCTCCACGGCCGGCGGTTCGACGAACCCGAGCGCCGGGGGAAGTGGCTCATCGCGTGGACCGATGGCCCGAGCCCGCTGATCCACTTCGGGATGACCGGAGACATCGAGTGGGCCGGAAGCGCCGACGGCCGGCATCGGCACGATCGCGTGATCTTCGTCCTCGATCGTGGGGAAATCCGGTATCGGAACATGCGAAAGCTCGGCGGTCTGTGGCTCGCGCGGGACGCGGCGGACGTCGATGCGCTGCTCGGACAGCTCGGTCCGGACGCAGCGAGCATCGACCGACGCGGATTCATGGAGCTGCTCGAACGACGACGTGGCGGGATCAAGGCCGCGCTCATGGATCAGACGTACATCGCCGGCGTCGGAAACCTCCTCGCCGACGAGATCCTGTGGCAGGCACGCATCCATCCGCTTCGGCCGATCCCGCAGCTGTCGAAAGAGGAGCGGTCGCGTCTACATCGGGCGCTCCAGACGGTGATCGCGCGGACGGTCGATAGATACCCGGAGGGTTACGAGACCCGCTGGACCGTCGCTCGCGGACGGCCCATGGCGCGATGTCCTCGTTGTCGAACCGAACTGGCACGAATCGTCGTCGGCGGCAGGACGACGTACTTCTGCCCGAGGTGCCAGCAGCTTCCGACGTGAGCAGCGTCGGCTCCCCCTCGGACGCAGGCGCTCAGCGCCCTCGTGACCCCCCGAGGGTTGGGACTCGCGGACTCCTACCCGGCGCTCATCTGTCAGACTCGGCCGCCTTGATCTGCGCGGCGAGCTCATCCGCGCTCGCGTCGATCTCGGCCGAGACATACCGGTTGACGGCCTTGATGTTCGCGGCGATGTTGTCTGTTCGAGGGGAGGATTTACGACCGGACGGCATGGTCGAAATCTGACTCGCGTTTGACACGGGCTCGGTACCGGACGCGTTGTGAATCACCGAGACCCGCACCGCACGGTGGCTGTCCTGAGAACCTAGCGGTCGGCGGAGCTTTACAAACGCCTGCGCCTCGAATCCCAGTCTCACCGCACCGGACGAGTCCGCGCTGGCAAGCAAACGACCACGACCGAACGGACTAACGACTTGCGGGCTATGACTCTGTCGCGGCCTTGTCGGGAGCGTCCGGGATGACGACGAAGGTTTCTGTCGTTCGCTGACCGACGTTTACACCCAGTCGGTCGATCACCTCAGCAAGTTTCTCCTGTGCGCGCTCGAGCCCGGCAACGGCCGTGCCGAAGACGCGCCTGATTTCGGCCGCCTCAGCTAGTGCTTCCGCGCGCGTTCGGTCGGCGTCGGCGCGTGCGGCGTCCACGATCTGCGCCGCCTCGGCCTCGGCTTCGGCTCGGCGCTTGATCGTCTCTTGTCTCATGCGCACGGCGTCGGCCCGATCGGCTCGCGCGGATTCCGCGGCCGAACGCGCATCGCGTATGTGCGTCCCGACCCCCTCGACGAACCCACGTACGAGTTCCACGATCTCCGATCCAGCCTGCTGGTAGGGATCGGTCTCCCTGCCTCCGGGCGTCGTCGTCGGCGTGATTGATTCGCTCGCTCCGCCGGCCGGCGACGTCGGCGAACCCGTTACCCCGATATTCGAGCTCTCATCCATTTGTCATCGAGGCTAGTCCCCCGCCTGAGGGCGGCAACACCGACAATGGTCTGCGACTCAGAAATACTGCCCTAGGCCTTTCGTCGGTCCCCTGCCATCGTCGGCAAACGTCCGCGCCTATTCGGTGAGCCGCGATGATGCATATGGACACACGGTGTCGGCACCTCGAGATCACCGACTCCGGTCGCCGTACGGCGCGGCAGGGGGTTCGTTGTCACCCAACGCTCTCGGCGTAAAGCGGAACCTGCCAGCCGCCGCTGCACACCAGTGGGGCATCCACTTCCGACACGTGCACAGACTGATTCCCTTTCCTTATTGTCCCTGGCCCAACGGTCTCGTGGCCCTCCGAGGCACCACGGTGGCAGCGCAATCAGAAGCCCCGGAGGCAAGGGTGGCTTCCGGGGCTTTATCGTTTCCGCTGCTGGTTGACGTGTCGGAGGACCGAAGTCTCCAAAGTGCCACCAGGAGTGGCGATTCTTGCCGTGGCCGACTTTCATGTAACAAAGATCGCAGCACCCTGAGCGGTCCGTGGAGAGATAGCAATAGCGATCATCCAGTGATCCTGACGCCTCGGCAGACGGGGCGCGACGAACGACTGCATCTCCGTTCGTCGCCTCTAGACGCGCGCGCCGTAGATATTCTGGTCCAGGCCTCCCTTGCTCAGGCAGGGATCGTCGATCGTCGGTGACGAGTACGAGGGCGCGTCGATGTCGTTCGGCACATAGGTGCAGGGCTGGAGGACGTCAAAGCCCTCCACGTCGGCGCCCTCGCGCGGGTCGACGCCTCCCACGAGGTCCCGGGAATCCGTCCATACGACGTTCACCGCGCCAGACACAGCCGAGACATAGAGGTAATCGCCCCAGAACCCGACCCGGCGCGACCCGTGCGTCATCCACCCGAAGTTGCTCCCCGACGTGCTCACCACGGACTCCGTCCAGCTGTGACCGCCGTCGGTCGACTCGGCGATCATCGCCTGGACCACGTCACCCGAGTTCATTCCGCTGCCGGTGTTGCCCGGCGGCAGACTCGGCGAGTAGGCCGGGTCGTCCCTCGAGTCGTAGAAGATCACCGTAAGCGTTCCGTCCGCCGTCGCAACATCGGGGAACCACTGGTGGCCCAGTGTCACCGCGTCGAGGGTCTCGGCCTCGCCCCACGTGTCACCGCCGTCGGGCGAGTTGCGCACGAAGACCTTCGACTGGCCACTCGGCAGCTCGGAGCCCCACACCACGTGCACGCCGGTCTCGTCGGCGGTGACCGCCGAGTTGCTGAAGAACCGCGAGAACGTGAGTCCGCTTTCGCACTCGAACGGCCCGTCGCCGCAGTCGACCGTCCCCGTCGTGCCGGCGAACTGGTTCGAGTCGAACAGCTCGATCGAGGCGACGTGGATCGGCGCCTCGAACGAGACACCCCCGCTCGTAGAGCGTTGCAGCCAGATGTCCGCCGTCGGCCGGCTCGAGGATGGATAGGTCAGGTACGTGAGCCACACCGTCCCCTCCGGGCCCACGGCCAGGTCCGCGAACGAGGCGGTCCCCCGCTCCTTCGGCGTGACCCTGATCGGCCGGGAGAACGAAAGGCCACCGTTCGTGGACCGCGAGAACAGGACGGCGTTCGTCGGCGCGAAGCCGTCGTACTGCGACCAAGCGACGTACACGTTCCCGCCATAGGCGCCTGCAGTCTGGTCGACCGTGAGGTTGATCTTGTCCTGGAACAGCCCGGTCAGGAACAGCCCGGACGGCGTCCCGCTCTTGACGAGCACCGTCCGGTCGTACGTGGCGCCGTGGTTCGTGTACTTCGCGACGTAAACGGACCCGTTGACAGGCGCCGAACGGTTGAAGCAGATGAAGGCGTAGAACAGGTTCCCGTCGGCGTCGAACGACTGTGTGGGGTCGCCGGCTGCCGCGCAGCTGCCGTGCACGGGCGAGGCCGTACCTGCGGCCGACGTGTCGTCCGGGTACCCGGGGACCAGGCTGTTGGTCCACGTGCGCCCACCGTCCGTCGAACGGTAGTACCCGGTCCAGACCTCGTCGTTCACGATCGCGGAGCAGTAGTCGTTCGCCCCCGCCACGACCACGTTCGGGCTCGAGGGGTCGACCGCGACCGACGGCTCGTTCTGCTGCCGGCGTCCCGTGCTGCAGCCGTTCGTCGTAGTGTCGGTGCCGCCGTCGTAGCGCACGTAGCTGCCCGCCCGGTCGTCGATGGTCACGCGGGCGTTCGGCGCGGCGAGCGAGGGCGTCGCCAGGACGGCGACAAAGGAGAGCGCGGCCACCAACGGAAAGATGCGTCGTCTCATCTAATGCCTCCTTGCGAGCTCACAAACCACACGAGCCACGGGCTTCGACGCGGTCGATGCGCTTCAACCTAGGACGGCCTGGCGTTTTCGCGCAAACTCGGTGGCCGACCGGATGTCCGCCACGACTGGAACGCGTGCCCGAGTTGCACGCGACGCCAGCCCTTCCTAGGCTCGGCCTCCAGATGCGGTCCGGTCACGCAGGACTGCACCTCGACGACGACCGAGGAGGTAGGTGACGTGACTCACATCCGCACCGCCGGTCCGGGTTTCGCGACGCGTTCGGTGATGTCGTTGGTCGCCGCGGCGGCCCTCGTGTTCGCCTTGGCTCCCATCGTCGCCGGTGCCGCCCCGCCTGATTCTCTCACCGCGACCGGGGCGACCAACGTGGGGTTCTGCGGCGGGGATGACTGGGAACCAGAGATCGCCGCGGCAGGTACGCACGTTTACGTGGGGATCGCCCATTTCCCGGGAGATTCCTCGTGCGACGCCGCCGCGGGCGGCCCACGCGAGATCTTCGTCCGCTCATCCGACGACGCCGGAAGGACATTCGGCCCGCTCGTCGCTCTGCCTCGGCTCGGCTACCCGAACGTCGTGGACGTCGTCGTGACGGTTGATGACGTCAGCGAGGACGTCTACGTGAGCTTCCTCGCGTACGGGAGCGGCTTCGCCACCGACGTCCTCGTCGCCAAGTCGTCCGATCACGGCGCCACCTGGACCACGACCAAGATCAACGGGCCGCTCTGCACGGCGTGCGATCACCCGTGGCTCGTCGCTCACGACGACAACGTGTACGTGATGTACGCCTCTGGCGAGGACCACTTTCTGTCACGATCGTCGGACGGTGGCGCGACCTGGTCGGAGAGCCTCGTCCTCGAGGACACGCACGTCGCGTTTCCGGAAGGGGCCGTCCTCGATCCCGCAGGGAACGCCTGGTTCGCGTGGGGAGACTGCTTCGGCAGTTGCACCGGCACCACCGCGGCGATCTACCAGGTGTCGAAGACGGTCGCCGGGACGTCGAACACGAAGTTTGCCCGGTGGCCGAGGGCACCGCCGGTCCGCACTGTCCGCCGGCCGGTTCGTGCGGCTTCGCCTACTGGGGGCCCCAGGACGACATCGCCATCGACGCCGCCGGAAACCTGTACCTCGTGTGGCAGGACAACCTCCCCGACAAACCCGGCCGCCCCACCATCGTGCAGCTCTCGAGCTGCTCGGCCGGGTCCGACTGCACAGAGTCGGAGAATTGGGAATACGTCGGTCGCGTGGACGACAAGACCTCCACCGGTTGCGCGGGTGGGGCGTGTTACGCGCTGTACCCGAGGGTCGAGGGGGGCAACGCGGGCCAGATCAGCGTGATCTGGATGGACGACCGTCTTGGCACGCCGCTCGACCACAACAACGGATGGAACGTCTGGTATCGCACGTCGACAGATGGCGGTATCTCGTGGACGGGGCCAAGCGTTCGCGTCTCCGAGTTCGATCCGGACCGCTCCGAATCGCACCCGAACGGCTTCGAGTTTCCCTACGGCGACTACCAGGGGATCGATCTGCTCGGGAACCGAGCCGTCATGACGTGGGGCGAGGGGCACAACTACGTCGGCGGCCCGACGAACCCGGGCATGTGATCTACCGGTCGCTGCGAACGTAGGATCCGCTTGTCAACTGGGGGCGTGGTCTCGTGCCCACGTCGGACGCGAGCCCGCGGACGAGAGCGGTGAGGTCGACCGGGTTCCCATCGAACCCTCGAGCGCCGGCTCGCATCGCAGCCCAGGCACTAACTATCGGCGAGATCTTCCCGACTGGATGCCGTCGACGCCTCCTACGACAACGTGCGGCCATTCCGTGCCTCTCAGTCGCACGCTCGTGAGTGAGGACGGAGAACTGCAATGCAAGCTTGTTCTGGATCCGAGCCGCGACTAACAGCCCATGAGCTGAGGTGGAACGATGTCGCGGGAAACGTGTGAACGATGTCCCGAGACACACATTTGGTGTCGGAGGGGGGATTTGAACCCCCACGGGCTATGCGCCCACTAGGCCCTCAACCTAGCGCGTCTACCTAGTTCCGCCACTCCGACGGGTGAACATCGATACTACCAACGGCGCGTTTGCCCTCGGACCTTACTTCCACTGCCAAGACAGCCAGAACGTGCTCAGACCGAAGATCAGACCAGTAGCGACGGTGATCCGGTCCAGCCGGCGCTCGAGCGACGTGCCGCCTGACAGGCTCGACGACCCGCCGAACATGTCCGACAGCCCGCTCCCCTTCCCCGAGTGCAGCAGGATGAACACGATGAGGAACAGGCTCGACAGGATGTTCAGCACGAGGGCGACGACGTCCAGCACGGCGACCCAGTCTACCGGCCGGAATGGGAGACGCCGTTAAGACGCCTGGATCTCCGCCCGGTCCTCGAGCGGGAAATGGCACGCCGCGACCTGGCCGGGATGGTGCGGCGCGAGGGCGGGCTCCTCATCCCGGCACCGTGGGTGGGGCTGGTCCGCGTACCCGGCTTCGGCAGCCACTTCCCGGCTCCGCGGGCACCTGGGGTGGAAGCGGCAGCCCGACGGCGGGTCGATCGGGCTCGGCACGTCGCCCTCGAGCACGATCCGCTTCTTGTGCGCCGACAGATCCGGGTCCGGGATGGGAACGGATGAGAGAAGCGCACCCGTATACGGGTGCTTCGGGTATCGGTACAGCGTCGAACCGCCGGCGACCTCAACGACCTTCCCCAGGTACATCACGGCGACCCGGTCCGAGACGTGCTTCACGACCGACAGGTCGTGCGCGATGAAGATGTACGTCAGACCGAAGTCCGACTGGAGGCGTTCGAGCAAGTTGATGATCTGGGCCTGGATCGAGACGTCGAGTGCCGAGACGGGCTCGTCGCACACGATCAGCCTCGGTCGGAGGGCGAGGGCACGCGCGACGCCGATCCGTTGACGCTGTCCGCCGGAGAACTCGTGCGGATATCGGTTGTAGTGCTCGGGGTTCAGCCCGACGAGCTCCATCAATTCTTCGACGTTCGACTTGATCTTGTCCTTCGGCACCGAGCCGTGGATACGGAACGGATCCGCGATGATCGAGCCGACCGTCTTTCGCGGGTTCAGCGATGCGTACGGGTCCTGGAACACCATCTGGATCTGCCTGCGAAGCGGCCGCATCTGCCGGCGACCGAAGTTCGTGTAGTCGTCCCCGTCGAAGTACAACCGCCCCTCGGTCACGTCGTAGACCTTGAGGATCAGCCTCGCCAGCGTCGACTTGCCACAGCCGGTCTCTCCGACGAGGCCGAGGGTCTCGCCGGGGTAGACGTCGAGGTCGACGCCGTCGACCGCGTGCACCTGCCCGATCTTCTTCTGGAAGATCACGCCTCTCGTGATCGGGAAGTGCTTCTTCACGCTCTCGATCCGAAGGAGCGGTGTGCGCGGAGGCCTGCCGTCCGACGTCGTGGGCGTTCGATCGACGAGCGTCATGCCCGCTCGAGGACCTGCTCGCGGAAGATCCGTTCCTTCTCCGCGAGTGAGAGGTGACACGCGGACGCGTGGTGCCCGTCCGATGGGAGGAGCGGGGGCACGATCTCCCGGCAGACGTCCATGACGTACGGGCATCGCGGGTGGAACGGGCACCCCGACGGGACGAAGATCAGCGACGGCGGCAGCCCCTTGATGGGGTGGAGCGGCTCATCCTCGTCGCTGTCGAGTCGCGGGATCGACTGCAGCAGGCCCCACGTGTACGGGTGGTGCGCGTCGTAATAGATGTCGCGCGTCCGGCCCGCCTCGACGATCGTGCCGGCGTACATGACCTGGATGTCATCGCAGTGTTCGGCGACGACGCCGAGGTCGTGCGTGATCAGCACGACCGCCATGCGGAACTCCTGCTTCAGGCGGTCGATGAGCTCAAGGATCTGCGCCTGCACCGTCACGTCGAGCGCGGTGGTCGGCTCGTCCGCGATCAGCAGGTCCGGGTTCAGGGCGAGGGCCATGGCGATCATCACGCGCTGCCGCATGCCGCCCGAGTACTCGTGTGGGTACTGGCGTGCGCGTTCGGCGGGCTTGGGAATACCCACGAGGTTGAGCATGTCGACGGCCCGATCCCAGGCCTCCTTCTTCGACGCCTTCTCGTGCGCGCGGACGGCCTCCACGATCTGCTCCCCGACCGTGTAGAAGGGGTGAAGCGACGTCATCGCGTCCTGGAACACCATCCCCATCAGCTTGCCGCGGAAGTGACGGAGCTCCTCGTCGGGTAGGCGGAGCAGATCTTGGCCCCGGAACAGGATCTCGCCTTCGATGTGTGCCTGCTTCGACGTGACGAGCCCCATCACGGTGAGGAACGTGACGCTCTTCCCGGAGCCCGACTCACCGACCACGCCCAGCGTCTCGCCGGCATCGATGGCGAAGCTCACCCCGTCGACGGCCTTGACGACCCCGTCCGCCGTCGGGAAGTGAACCCTCAGGTTCCGAACCTCCATGAGCGGCTCGGCGGACGAGACACGGGGCGTGCCGTCGATCATGCGTATTTGATCCGCGGATCGAGGAACGCGTACAGCACGTCGACGACGAGACTCATGATGGCCACGCCGAGCCCTGCGAGCACGACGACCGCCAGGATCACCGGCAGGTCGCCGTTCCCGGTCGCTCGAACGACGTACGTCCCCAGACCGGGAAGGTTGAAGACGGTCTCCGTGATGATCGCCCCGCCGAGGAGCTGGCCGAAGTCGACGCCGAACAGCGACACGATCGGCGTGAGGCTCGAGCGGAGCGCGTGCTTGAACACGACCTTGCGTTCGGACAGGCCCTTCGCGCGCGCCGTTCGAATGTAATCCTCGCTGAGCGTCTCGAGAAGGTTGCTCCGCACCATGCGCGCATAGAACGCGGCGAACAGCAGCGCCAGCACGGACCAGGGAAGGATCATGTGGAGGAACCACTGGGACGGGTCGTCCGTGAGGGAAACGAACCCGGTGCCGGGCAGCACCTTGAGCTGCTGCCAGAACACCCAGAGCGCTATGAGGCCGAGCCAGAAGACTGGCGCGGACACACCGAGAAGCACGAACCCCATCGCCAGCCTGTCCGCGACCTTGCCCCGGTTCAGGGCGGAGATGATCCCGATGACCACACCGACGATGAGCCACAGCACCGCCGCCCCGGCGGCGAGCTGGAACGTGACGAGGGCCCGGTCGAACAGCACCGGCCTGATGGGCGATCGGGTAAGGAACGAGAACCCGAAGCCCGGCCATCCGTACTCGTCGCCGAGGAAGATGCGCTGCACGAAGAGCAGGTACTGCATGTAGGCGGGCTCGTCGAGGCCGAGGGACTCCTTGACCTGCGCGATCAGGCGGGGAGTGGGGGCCCTGCCGGCGAACAGGATCGAAGGATCGGTCGGCGGCATGACGAAGAAGATCACGAACGTGAACAACGTGACCAGGAAGAGCACCAGCACGACCCAGAGCAGACGCCGGATCAGGTACCTACCCATGCAGGTTCCTCAGACCGCGGTCACGTAGAGGGAAGCCGCTGCGAACGTCCACGTAGGGCGATTGTATGGGGTGGAACGGGACAGCCGTCGCCCAGGCTTCCCTGGGCGACGGCTCCCGGTGCTCCCGACCCCTAGGCGCCCTGTGCCGACTGGTCGACCGCGACCTTCGAGAACGCCGTCACGCCGGCGAACTGGTCGAAGTCCCACGCCGTCACCGCCGGACCGATCGTCGTGAGGATGTTCGGCCACAGGTACGGGACCCACGGCACGACCTCCTCCATCAGCTTCTCGTCCAGTGCCAGCCAGCACTCGTTCGTGGCTGCGGCGTCGCCCTCGAGCGCGACCTGCTTGCAGTTGTCGATGTCGGCGTCGACGTTGGGAGTCTCCACGAAGTCGATGCCGCACTCCTCCGCCTTCTCGCGCGTAAGGCCGACGAGCGAGTAGTTGAAGTTGCCCTCGCACGCGATGCCGCGCCCGTCGAACAGGAATCCCACGAACGACGATGAGTCCGGGAAGTCCTTGCCCCATCCCGGGTTCATCCCGAGCGGCGTCTCGTTGGAGACGGTCTGGATGATCGTGTAGTGGTCCTCGGCCTCCCGAACGTCGACCTCGATCCCGATCTGCGCCAGCGCGTCCACGACGACCGGCTCGGACTCCGTCCACGGCGACGTGTTCCGGTTCACCATCAGGAGCCCTGAGCACTCCGGAGCATCGCACACGCCGTCGCCGTCGCTGTCATACGCCGATTGGCGCATCTCTTCCTTCGCCGCGTCGAGGTCGCCGGCCCAGTTCGGCGTGGGATACGGGTCGTACTCCTCGTTCGTCGGACTGCCTCCGGTCATGTTCGGCGGCTGGATGTGCGTGGCGACTTCGCCGCTGATCTGGCCGCCCCAGGCCTGCAGGATGCTGGCCTTGTCCATCACCAGGTTCACCGCTTTTCGAACGTGGATGTCGTCGAACGGTGGCGTTGTCAGGTTCATCGTGATGTACCACGTGCGGTCGTCGTTGCCTGACTTCAACCGGTCCTGCAGCTCCTCGCTCGTCGAGTACCGCTGGAGCACGTCGGCCGGCGGGTTACCCGAGGAGACGGCGCCGTCCAGCTCGCCGCGCTCGATCTTGTCGTAGATGTCCGCGACGTTGGTGTTCAGGTCGATGTTGATCCCGTCGACGTAGTTCGCGCGGACCGTGGGGTCGTCAGTCGCCGGGTCGTAGTCGGGGTTGCGAACGAAGTACGAGTGGTCCTCGGGGTCGAACCCGGAGATCGGGCCCGAGCCCGTCAGCGCGTCACAGCTCGACGCGTCGAGCTGATCGGTCCCCTCGTACATGTACGGACCCGAGGAGATCACGTAGCGCCCGTACTCCCCCGCCTCGGTGAAGCAGCCGGCGACCTCTTCCGGCATCGGCCCTGCGGCCGGCATCGCCGTCAGGAACTCGAACTCGGGCGCGAGCCTCGTCAGCTCGAAGACGATCGTCTTGTCGTCCGGCGTCGTGATTCCGGGGATACCACCGGGGCCCGGGTCCTTTCCCGCCTCGAACCCGTCGATGAGCCCGTAGTAGTAGAACCCGTACTGCGCCACGAGTGATTCGGTCGCGATCCGCCGGAACGCGAACTCGACGTCCGCGGACGTGATCTCGCGGCTGAGGGGCGGCCCGAACATGATGCCGTCCTTCAGGTGGTACGTGTAGGTCAGGCCGTCGGCACTCACCTCCGGCATGTCCTCGGCGAGGTCCGGTACGAGGCTGTTGCCCGCCTCGCCACCGGTATGCGGATACGTGAGCAGCGTGCGCTGCAACAGGTTCGTGAAGATGCCGAACGAGATGCCCAGGTACTCGCCCGTGGGGTCGCCGCCGCTGGTGTAGGCGATCCCGTCGGTCTCCATGCGGTAGGTGCCGCCAGTCTGAACCTCGCCCGTAGCACCGTCGGGACCGGTTTGCGCCGGCCCTTCCTCGTCGTCGCCGCCGCAAGCGACGGCGACCATCGCCACGATCGCGAGAAACGCGACCGCCGGTAGCATGCGTCCTCTTCTCACCTTGCCCCCTCTCTCAGCTCTCCGTCGAGCCGCTTTCCTGTGTTTCCGCTCCACCCGTCGCGGCCACGGGGCCGCGAACGTCGAGCTGCTTGATCTTCGTGGAGAGACGCGGGTCGAGCGCGTCTCGTAGACCGTCGCCAACCAGGTTGAATGCCAGCGTGGTAAGGACCAAGAACAGACCGGGGAAGAACATCGCCCACCAGGCGATCTCGAAGATCGGAGCGGCCTGAGCGATCTGCCGTCCCCATTCGGGAGTTCGCTCGGGGACTCCGAGACCCAGGAACGACAGCGACGACGCGAAGATGATGTTCGTCGGGATGACCAGCGTCGAATAGACGATGATCGGGGCGATGAGGTTCGGGAGCACCTCGCGGAACATGATCGAACCGTTTCCCGCCCCGAGCACTCGACTTGCCTGGATGTAGTCCCGTTCTCGAACCGACAGCGTCTGACCGCGAACCAGCCGGGCGATGTTCGGCCAGCTGAACAGCGCGATGACGAAGATGACGACGGGAACGCCCGGCTTGATCAGGCCGCCGAGGCATCCTTCCTTCGCGCGGGAGCACGTCGACACGATGCCGATGGCGAACAGGAGCAGCGGCATCGACAACATGACGTCCGTACCACGTGCGATCGCCGTGTCGGCCCACCCGCGGAAGTAGCCCGCGGTCATGCCGAGGATCACGCCGATCGTGACGGCGATGGCCGTGGCGAACAGCGCGATGATCAGAGACGTCCTGATCCCGTAGATCACGCGAACGAACAGGTCCCTCCCCACGCGGTCCCCGCCGAACCAGAACTGTGCGTTCGGCCCCTTGGGGAGCCCGAACTCGTTCAGCATCTCTTCTCGAAACAGCTCGTATGGCCCGTGGTGGACGACGTACCTGGAGATCAGTGACGCGGTGAACGCCAACAGAACCAGCAGCACGAGGATTCCGAGCCCTGCGATCGCGGCCCGATCGCTTCGGAATCGCATCCAGAAGAGCTGACCCGGAGACTTGCCGACGACGACCGGACCGGCCTGCGCCGACGTCACCTCGGTTGGGCCGGCGCCGACCTCTGTTTGCAGTTGCGACATGCGCCGATCGCATCTCCGGCGTTGTAGGGAACTCGGGCATCCTAGCGACGGCGCCGAAGCCCGAGCAACCCGCTCACGAGCACATATACGCCCCAGCGCACGCGGTGGGATTGCCGCGCAGGTGGCGGCCCGCTACGTGCCCCGCCGCTCAGGACTCGACAGGAACGACCTCGCGCACCTCGGAGAAGTGGCAGGCGTCGGGATGTGGCCGGCTCCGCGGGGTCAGCGCCGGCTCCTCTTGCCCACAGATGGGCTGCGCCTTCCAGCAGCGCGTTCGGAACCGGCACCCGGACGGCGGGTCCGCGGGGCTGGGGACGTCGCCGGTCAGGATGATGCGGTCGCGCTTGCCGCGGAGCTTCGGGTCCGGAACGGGGACTGCCGACAGCAGCGCCTGTGTGTACGGGTGCGCCGGGTGCTCATAGATCTCGTCCTCGTCGCCGATCTCGACGATCTTCCCGAGGTACATGACGGCCACGCGGTCGGAGATGTGGCGGACGACGGACAGATCGTGCGCGATGAAGATGTACGAAAGCCCGAACTCGTCCTGAAGGTCCTCCAGCAGGTTGACCACCTGCGCCTGGACCGAGACGTCGAGCGCCGAGACCGGCTCGTCGCAGATGATGATCTCTGGGTTCAGGGCGAGGGCCCGAGCGACGCCGATCCGCTGACGCTGACCCCCTGAGAACTGGTGCGGGTACCGGTTCACGTGGTCCGGGTTCAGGCCGACACGTTCCAGCAGGTCCTGTGCCCGCGTGCGGCGCTCCCGCCGGGAGGCCACGTCTCGATGGATCGCCCAGGGCTCCGCGACGATGTCGCCGACGGTCATACGCGGGTTCAACGACGAGTACGGGTCCTGGAAGATGATCTGGATGTCGCGGCGGAGCTGCCGGAGATCGCGGCGGTTCAATGAGAAGACGTCGCGCCCCTTGAAGTACGCCCGCCCGGCGGTGGGCTCGTACAGCCGAAGAAGCACTCGCGCAACGGTCGACTTGCCGCAGCCGGACTCGCCGACGAGCCCGAGCGTCTCGCCCTTGTTCAGGTCGAACGCAACTCCGCTGACTGCCTGGACGTCCCCGACGTGCTTCTTGAACAGGATGCCCTGCGTCAGCGGGAAGTTCTTGACCAGGCCGCGAACCGAGAGCAGCGCGTCGGGGTTCGGCTCGGTCGGCGTCCCTGGTTGCGCCTGGGTCTCCGCCTTCACGTCGCGACGACCTCCACGCCCTCCTCGGCCAGAAGCTCCTCGGCGAAGTGGCATGCCGCAAGGCGGTTCGTCACGACGTCACGGAGCGGCGGCACCTCGCTCCTGCACGGATCGGGGATCCGCGCGCGGGGGCACCGGGGGTGGAACGGGCAACCGGGCGGGATGTTCATCAGGCTCGGCGGTGCCCCCTTGATCGGGTCGAGCCGTCCGCCCTTCTGGTTCACGCGTGGGATCGAGTTCATCAGGCGCTCGGTGTACGGGTGGGCGGGTGACTCGTAAACATCTGATACCGACGCCTTCTCCACGATCTTGCCCGCGTACATCACGCACACCTTGTCCGCCACTTCCGCGACGACGCCCAGGTCGTGCGTGATCAGGATGAGACCCATCTGTGTCTCCACCTGGAGGTCGTGGAGGAGCTCCATGATCTGTGCCTGCACGGTCACGTCGAGCGCGGTGCTCGGCTCGTCGGCGATCAGGATGTCCGGGTCGAGCGAGATGCCGATGGCGATCATGACCCGTTGCCGCATCCCGCCCGAGAACTGATGCGGGTAGTCGTGGAGGCGTTCCTTCGCGGACGGGATGCGAACGCGATCCATCAGCTCGAGCGCCTTCTTCATCCCCTCCCTCTTGGACATCCCCCTGTGCACCACGAACATCTCGGCGATCTGGTCGCCCACCGAGAACACCGGGTTCAGCGCCGATAGCGCGTCCTGGAAGATCATGGCGATCTCGGCGCCGCGAACCGATCTTCGCTCCGCCATCGGAAGGGTCAGAAGGTCGATCCCCTTGTAGAGGATCTGGCCCTCCGCGATCCGCCCTGGCCGGTCGATCAGACCCATGATGGCCAGCGCGCTCACCGTCTTTCCGGAGCCGCTCTCGCCCAGGATGGCCAGCGTCTCGGCGGCGTCGAGGGTGTAGTTGATCCCGTTGACGGCGTGGACGTTCCCGTAGTCCGTGTTGAACTCGACGGCGAGCTCGCGCACCTCGAGCAGGTGCTGTGACGGACCGAACTCTATGTCGGCGAGCGCCGTTCGGGCTTTGCGCACCTAACGGAGCCTTGGGTCGAGCGCGTCCCGCAGCTGGTCGCCCAGGACGATGAAGCACAGGACGAACACCGACAGGAACGCGCCGGGGAAGAGCAACAGATGCGGGCTGCTGAGGAGCCGCCCCTGCGAGTCGGCGATCATCAGCCCCCACGAGATCGACGGAAGCTGCAGTCCGACGCCGAGGAACGAGAGCGCCGCCTCGGCCGAGACGATGATGCCGACGCTGATGGTCGCGTACACGATGACGGGAGCGATGCCGTTCGGCAGGATGTGCACCCGAAGGATGCGCCAGTCGCTCGCGCCGAGGGCGCGGGCCGCCTGGACATAGTCGGCCTCCTTCCCGGCGAGCACGGACGAACGCATGAGGCGCATGAGCGTGGGCCATCCGAGAAAGATCAGGACCGCCGATACCTGGAACAGTCCGCGATTGTCGAGAACGCTCAGGAAGACGAGCCCGGCCAGAGTCGTAGGGAGCGCGAACCAGATGTCGGCGCCGCGCCCGATGATCGAGTCGAAGGCTCGGCCGTAGAACCCGGCGATACACCCGAGGATCAGGGCGATAACCACGTCCACGCCGACCACGAGGAAGCCGATGATCAGCGACACGCGCGTTCCGTACAGGACCCGCGTGAAGTAATCGCGCCCCTGGATGTCGAAGCCGAACCAGTGCTGCGCGGAAGGCGTCTCGACACTCCGCGAGAGATCGGCGTAATCGGCCGGGTGCTGCGGGTCTTGATTGGCGAACTCAGCGCACGAGTTGCATACCCCGGCGAACACTCCGGGCGCGAGGGCGACCGCGACGAAGAGAACGAGCAGGCCGGCTGCGATCAGGAACAACGGCTTGCGACGCAACTGCCGCCAGGCGTCGCCCCACAGGCTGGCCTGGTACTCGGAGACGGCCCCTTCGGCCGCGGTTGCGGCGGAGAGCGCGCCCGCCGCGGGTTGCGTCGACGCCGCATGCAGGAGCTGATCTTCCTGTCGCGCCGCCTCCTCGTCGTCGGGCTCGAGGGTGTCGGCGCCGCCCGCCGGCCGCTGCTCACTCATAACGGATCCTCGGGTCGAGCACCGCGTAGAAGAGATCGACGAGCAGGTTCATGACGATGAAAACCAGGATGCCGGCCGTGACGATCCCCACGACCACCGCGTACTCCTGGCTCTGGACCGCGAGGAACACCTCACGACCCACGCCGGGGATGTTGAAGATACCCTCGGTGATGATGGCGCCGGCCATCAACGTTCCGAGGTCGACGCCGAGGAAGGTCACGACGGGGATCAGCGAGTTGCGCAGCGCGTGGCGTCCCACCACGCGGCGTCTCGGCAGGCCCTTCGCCTCCGCCGTCCTGATGTAGTCGGAGCGCAGGTTCTCGACCAAGCTCGTCCGCGTCAGCCGCGCGATGTACACGAGCGACAGCGAGCCGAGGACCATTGCCGGGAGTATGTAGCTGTACCAGCCCTCCTGGAGGCCGGCGATGGGGAACCACCCGAGCTGAACGCCGAGGACGAGCTGCGCAACGAACCCCAACACGAACACCGGGATAGCCACGATGAAGGTCGTCGAGACGAGGACCAGATTGTCCATGAACGAACCTCGTCGCAGTCCGGCGAGGATCCCCGCGATCAGCCCCAGGACGCCCTCGAAGATGAACGCGGCGAACGCGAGCTTCACCGTGACCGGGAACTTCTCCTTGATGATGTCCGATACAGGTTGCCCCCGGAACGTCTCGCCGAAATCGCCCGTCAGGAGTCCGCCGACGTACTTGGCGTACTGGACGACGAGGGGGTCGTCCAAGTGGTAGCGCTCGCGCAGGACGGCCTGCGCGCTCTCCGAGATCGGTCGCTCTCCGTTCAGGGCGCGGATCGGGTCGCCCGGGATCAGGTACACCATGGCGAAGACGATGAACGTCGCGCCGAAGAACACGGGGATCGCCTGTAGCAGCCGTCGAGCTACATAGCGCCCCATCGTTCACAACCTCGGTCGTTGGTTACGTGGTTGGAGCGGCCGATCGCTCGGCCGCTCCAACCATCGTACTGCCTTGTTCGCTCTATCTGCTACTCGGCGACCACCTCAACGGTGGCGGGGTCGACGAACGTGAACTTGTCGAACACGACGTTCGACACTCGCTCCGACGTGACCTGCTGAACCTGGCCGTACCACAGCGGGATGATCGGCAGGTCCTCGATGATCATGTCGTCGGCTTGCTGGTAGAAGGAGATCGCTTCCTCGCCCGAGCTTGCCGACTTGCCCTGCGCGAGCAGGTCGTCCACCTCCGGGTTGGAGTAGGTCGTGTAGTTCGACCCGGCCCCCGTGCCGTGGAGGTTCTCGAGGTAGTTCTGCATGCTCGGGTAGTCCATCACCCAGCCGAGGCGGAACGGCCCGTCGACGCCCTCGGTTGCGGGGTCGTCGTCGATCCCCTCGTCCAGGAGGCCGAGGTACCTGGCGAACGGCATGGACTCGAACTCGATGTCCTCGATGCCGAGGTTCTGACGCCACTGGTTCGAGACGGCTTCGATCCACCCCTCGTGACCGCCGTCGTTGTTGAACCAGATGCGGAGCGTGCCATCGTACCCGCCCGCCTGATCGAACAGCTGCTTGGCGGCCTCGGGGTCGAAGGTACATGCTTCGCCGCACGCGCCCTCGCGGTAGCCCTGGACCGTTGGCGACACCATGTCGTCAGCCGGCGTCAGCGTGTCGAAGAAGATGGCGGAGATGATCGCCTCGCGGTCGATCGCCATCGACAGCGCTTTGCGGATGTCCGGGTCGTCGAACCCCTCGGCGTACAGGGGGAACCCGATGTACGAGAACGACGAGCTCTCCGCCGTGATGAAGCGGTCTCCGAACTCCGTCTCCGCGTTCGCGATCTGGTCGTCGGGGACGTCACCGATGTCGAGGTTCCCCGCCTGGACGTCCCGGTACGACACGGCGAGATCCGCGTAGACGCGGAACTCGATGGCGTCGGCGTTCCCCGGCGTTCCGCCGTAGTCCTCGTACCTCACGACGTTGATACCGACGTCGTGCTCCCACGTGCCGTCCATCATGTACGGCCCGTTGCCGACCGGCGCCTCGTTGAACGCCTCGGGGTCGTCGAAGAACGACTCAGGCAGCGGGTAGAACGCGTTGTAGTTCACGGTAATGGGGAACTCGCTGAACTCCGCGCCGAGCTGGACGGTGAACGTCAGGTCGTCCTGAACCTGGAGGCCCGACAGTCCCTCCCCAGAGGACCGGTTGGGGCAACCCTCTTCGGGATTCAGCTCGTCGTATCCGACGATGTTCACGCCCGCGGGGCCGAAGAAGTAGTTGTTCCCCGCTGCGTTCACGCAGTCGGCGCCCCAGTTCCACGCGTCCACGAACGACTGCGCGGTGACCGGCGTCCCGTCGTGGAACGTGTAGCCGTCGCGGAGCGTGATCGTCCAATTGACGTTGTCATCGGATTCGATCGATTCAGCGACCGCGAAGATCACGTTGTTGTCCTGATCGAACTGGACCAGCGGCGTGAACAGGGCCCTCAGCACCTGGCTTCCGCACGTCTCCGCGTTCACCTGCGGGATCAGCGACTCGGGCTCGCAGATCGACATGGACCACTCGCCGCCGGTTACCTCGCCTCCCGTAGTCTCGGTAGGTCCGGTCGCCCCTCCCCCGCCCTCGTCGTCCCCGCCGCATGCCGCGGCGACGAGCGAGAGCGAGAAAAGCACGGCGAGCCATGCTGGCGCCCTCTTACCCCAACTCATTCGACCTCCCTCCGACTCGACGGCCAACCATTAGCACAGTCCAAGGCAGCCGCGCCATGGC
This sequence comes from Actinomycetota bacterium, assembly GCA_035640355.1. Classification (NCBI taxonomy): domain Bacteria; kingdom Bacillati; phylum Actinomycetota; species Actinomycetota bacterium. Next base: position 27,088 of record DASQWI010000007.1, on the reverse strand, counting down.
GCCTCAAGCTGCGCCATTCCTTTCATACGCATCCCGAGGTGCCCGCGGTTGGAACGGCCGTTCAAACCCACCGGCCTCAGCCTCGGAGGAGCCCAGCAAGAAGCGGGACGATCTCGACCCCTCGGAGCGATCCCAGTGACCCCCGCGCGCAGGCGCCCTCGCCGTAGCTCTCGCTCCCATCGGAGGTGACCCCCACGCCGGAGACGACGAGCGGCACCGGGTCCGGCGTGTGGGCCTTCCGCACGCACGAGGTCGAGTGATCCGCGGTCACGGCGACGAGCGTTCGCGCCGGATCGATCATCGGCAGCACCTCGCCGAAGAACGCCCGGTCGATCATCTCGATCACGTCGCGCTTGTCCTCCGCCCGGCCGTCGTGGGCAGGCACGTCGGGACCTTTGATGTGGATGTACAGCGCGTCATAGCCGTCCAGCGCGTCGGCGGCGAGCCGCGCCCACGTCGAGTAGTCCGACTCCGTCAGCAGTCGCGGCGCGTCCACGGGCGCCATGCCGAGGAGCACGGCGATGCCGCGTTCCACCGGCATCTCGACGAAGCATCCCCACTCCGGTCCGAAGCGCTCGCGGATCGGCGTGAGGTTGGGCCGCGCGTCGCCGCCGTCTCGCGTCAGGATGAGGTTTCCCGGCAGCTTTCCCGTTCGCCGGCGCGCGGCGTTCACTTCCGATGCGTCGAGGATCTTCGCGCTGTCTTCGACGAAGGCGTTCGTCAGCGCTGCCGAGCGCCGTGCCGCCTCCGAGTCGTCGAGCGGCTCGCACCGAGCGACCTCCGGCTCGAACGTCTCGAGCGCCACGCCGAGGTGTCCTTCCTTGCGGTAGGCGGGATCCGTGTTGGTGACGTTCGCGGAGAGCGTTCCCTCGTTCGAACGGATCACCAGCACGCCCCGATGCTCGACGGTGGCCCGAAGCTCGAACGTCGCCTTCGGCAGCCGCAGCGTGCGGTTGACCTCGTCGGCGAGGGCGGCGGCTTCGTCCGATGTGAGGTCACGGCCGACGCGCCGGTCCACGATCCGGGGCCAATCCGCCGTGGCGAAGTTCACGCGGTACGCGAGGTCGCCGTCGCGGAAGTCCATCCCTACCCCGACGGCCTCGACCACGCCGCGGCCGGGGTGCTCGTCGCGGGGGTCGTAGCCGAGGATCGCGAACACCGCGATGTCGGACTCGGGCGCGATCCCCTCACCCACCGTAACGACGGTCCCCGTTCGGCCACGTCGCGCGAGCGAGTCGAGGAACGGCGTTCGCGCCGCCTCGAGGGGCGTCCGGTCGTCGAGCTCGGGGATCGGGTCGTCGCCGAGCCCGTCGAGGCAGACGTAGAGCAGGCGATTCATCTACTGGCGGTACTTCACGATGAGCGCGAACTCCTCCGGGTCGAGACTCGCGCCGCCAACGAGCGCGCCGTCGATCTCGGGGTGCGCCATGAACTCGCGGATGTTGCCGGCCTTCACGCTCCCCCCGTACTGGATCCGAACGGCATCGGCGATCTCCTTCGAGGAGCGCTCGCCGATCGTCTCGCGGATCAAGCCGATGATCCGTCCGGCCTCCGCCGGCTCGGCATTCCGCCCCGTACCGATCGCCCAAATCGGTTCGTATGCGATGACGAGCCTCGCCGCGTCGTCATCGGAGACGCCGTGGAGGTTCCGTTCGATCTGTCCACGCACCTTGTCGTCGGCCGCTCCGCCGTCGTGCTCGGCAAGCGTCTCGCCGACGCACAGGATCGGCGTCATGCCGTGCGAGAACACCGCGCGCACCTTCTTGTTGATCACGTCATCGGTCTCTCCGAAGTGCTCGCGGCGTTCGGAGTGGCCGACGATCACGTACTCCACCTTGAGTGCGGCGAGCATGAGCGGCGACACCTCGCCGGTGAACGCGCCCTGGTCCATCCAATGAACGTCCTGCGCGCCCAGACCGTACGGCAGCCGGTCGCTGTCGAGCAGGGTCTGGATCGAGCGGAGCGCCGTGAAGGGGGGGCAGATCACGACCTCCACGCGCTCGGCGTCATCGCGGTCGAGGAGGTACGAGAGCTTCTGCACCGTCTGGATCGCCTCGAGATGCGATTTGTGCATCTTCCAGTTGGCCGCGAGGATCGGCCGCCGCTCGCTCGTCATCGTCAGGTCGTGCGACGGGTCATCGGTCCTTCTCCAGCACTGCGATCCCCGGCAGCGAACGGCCCTCGAGGAACTCGAGCGACGCCCCACCGCCGGTCGAGAGGTGGTCGAATCCGTTCTGGAGCCCGTACTTGGCCACCGCTGCCAGGCTGTCACCGCCGCCGGCAACCGTGTACGCGTTCGCGCCCGCAACCGCCGTGGCGACCCCCCGCGTCCCTGCGCCGAAGGGCTCGAGCTCGAACACCCCCATGGGCCCGTTCCACAGGATCGTCCTCGCGTCGGCGATCGTGCGCGCGAACTCCTCGACGGTTCGGGGTCCGATGTCGAGGCCCCTCATTCCGCGGGGGATCGCGCTGGCGGGGACGGTCGAGCGGCTGGCGTCCGCGGTGACTTCGGACGCCGCGACGACGTCCTCCGGCAGCTGGATCAGGACGCCTCGTTCCGCGGCCCGGGCACGCGCCTCGCGGACCTCGCCGAAACTATCCGCTTCCACGAGGCTGTCGCCGATGGCTCCGCCGTCCGCGGCGAGGAACGTGAACGCCATCGCACCGCCGATCAGGATGGCGTCGACACGCTCGACGAGCGCGACGATCGTGGCGAGCTTGTCGGAAACCTTCGCCCCGCCGAGCACTGCGACGTACGGTCTGTCGGGATCGTTCAGCAGTCGCGAGAGCGCGACCACCTCTCCCTGGAGGAGCCGCCCGGCAACGGCGGGTTTCCCCTCTTTCACGAACAGCTCGGCGAGCGCGGCGACCGAAGCATGCGCGCGATGCACGGCGCCGAATGCGTCGTCGACATAGACATCGGCGAGGTCGGCGAGCTCCCCGGCGAAGCCGGTGTCGTTCGCCTCCTCGCGTGGATCGAACCGCAGGTTCTCCAGGTAGACCACGTCGCCGGGCTCGACGTGACCGCATACCGCCGCGACCCGATCGCCAACGACCTCGTCGAGCGCCTGAACGTCGCGCTCGAGCAGCTCGCTCAAACGGTCGGCGACCGGAGCCGTCCGCAGCTCGTCGCGTGTCTCGCCCTTTGGACGGCCCAGATGCGAGGCCACGACGAGCGACGTTCCCGCGTCCAGGAGCTCGGTCAGCGTACGCAGGCTCGCTCGAACCCGCGCGTCGTCGGCGACGTCGCCGGCCTCGAGCGGGACGTTGTGGTCGACGCGGACGAACACGCGACGCCCGCCGATGTCACCGAGGTCGTCGAGGGTTCGAAGCGTCACGTCACCGCGCTCACAGCGCCGCGGCGACCTTCTCCGCCAGATCGACCAGCCGGTTCGAATATCCCCACTCGTTGTCGTACCAGCCGATGACCTTCGCCACGTTGCCCATGACCATCGTCGACGCGGCGTCGAACGTGCACGACGCCGGGGTGCCGACGATGTCGCTCGAGACGATCGGATCCTCCGTGTACACGAGGAGCCCGCCGCTCAGCGGACCGCTCTCCGACGCGGCCCGGAACGCCGCGTTCACCTCGTCGATCGTGACGTCCCGCTTCAGGGTGACGACGAGATCGGTGACCGAGCCGTCGGGCACCGGAACACGCATGGCGATCCCGTCCATCTTGCCCTTGAGGTGCGGCATCACGGTGCCGGTGGCCTTCGCGGCGCCGGTGGACGTGGGAATGATGTTGATCGCCGCGGCGCGCGCGCGACGAAGGTCCTTGTGCGGCAGGTCGAGGATGTTCTGGTCGTTCGTGTACGCGTGGATCGTGGTCATGAATCCCCGCTCGATTCCGAACGCGTCGTCCAGGACCTTCGCCATCGGGACCACCGAGTTCGTCGTGCAGGATGCGTTCGAGATCACGTTGTGCTCCGCGGGGTCGTATTTGTCGTCGTTGACCCCGGGGACGATGGTGATGTCCTCGCCCTTGGCCGGCGCGCTGATGATCACCTTCTCCGCGCCGGCGGCGATGTGCTTGTCCGCTTTCTCCCGGTCGGTGAACAGGCCGGTCGACTCGATCACGATGCGCGCTCCGAGCTCCTTCCACGGCAAGCTCGCCGGATCGCGTTCCGCGAGGACCCGAAGCTCGTCACCGTCGACGCGGATGCCGTTCTCGGAGACCGCGATGTCGCGGTCGAACGTCCCGAGGACGGAGTCGTATCGCAGCAAGTGCGCGAGGGTCTTCGAGTCCGTGATGTCGTTGACGGCGACGACGTCGAGGTCCGAACCTCGTTGCGTCGCTGCCCGGAAGAAGTTTCGCCCGATCCGTCCGAAGCCATTGATGCCGATCTTCACGCCCATCGACGTCCTCCTGGAGGGGGGGAATTCCACTCTATCGAAGGGGGTTGGGGTGGGTCGCTCGAGAGACGGCGAGCGCCGTCAGCGATCGAGGTCGCGGTAGTCGACCGACGCCGAGAGGCCCTTGTCGCGGAAGAACCGCGCGAGGTCGTCCGCGATCACGACCGAGCGGTGACGGCCACCGGTGCATCCGACGGCGATCGTAAGGTAGGCCTTCCCCTCCGCGATGAATCCCGGAACCATGAACCCCAGTAGCGCGCGGAGCCGCCGCATGAACTCGCGGTAGGTCTGCTGACCGCGAACGTATCTCACGACCCGTTCGTCGGTTCCGGGCAGCGGCCGCAGATCGTCGACCCAGTGCGGGTTCGGCAGGAATCGGCAGTCGATGACTAGGTCGGCGTCGCGCGGAGCGCCGTACTTGTAGCCGAAGGAGATGAGCGAGACGGCGAGGTCGGCGTCGGGCGCGGTCTCCGCGAAGGCTTCGCGGATGCGGTCGCGAAGCTCGTGGGGCGTGAGGCCGGAGGTGTCGATGATCAGGTCGGCGTCGCCGCGGAGGCTCTCCATCATCAGGCGTTCCTTGCGGATGCCCTCGACAACGCGATCGGCCGGGGCCAGGGGGTGCCGGCGCCGCGTGGCCTCGTAGCGGTTCACCAGGTCCTGATCGGACGCCTCCAGGTAGAGGATCCGGTACGGGATGTTGAGCTCGTCGAGCTCCGCAAGGGCCCGCGAGAGCTCGCCGAAGAACACGCCCCCGCGAACGTCGAGCACGATCGCCACCTTGCCAGGACCGCCCGGCCTCGACGCGAGCTCCGCCATCTTCGACAGGAGCGACGGCGGCAGGTTGTCGACGACGAAGAAGCCCAGGTCCTCGAGGCATCGCGCCGCCTCGGAGCGCCCGGCGCCCGAAAGCCCGGTGATGATCGTGAACCCCGGACCCGACGTGCGAGGACGTGTTCGAGCCGGTTTCGAGCTGCCGGTCGGCTCGGACGATCGATTCGCGTTGCCCGTCCGCGTCCCCTCCGCTCGTTCCTGCACGCTCACGCGCTCTGCCTCCGTTGACCGTTCGCCGAGGCCGCCGCCGTGAGCCGTTCGTGAACCGCCTGCGCGACCCCACGTCCGACGCCGGGCGTCGCGGCGATCTCGTCGACGCTCGCGCGTGAGATACGCGCGAGTGAGCCGAACCGCTTCAGCAGCGCCTTCTTCCGCCCGGGGCCGACACCCGGCACGTCGTCGAGCGGTGACGCGAGCGCGCGCTTCGCCCGCTTCTCACGGTGGTAGCCGATGGCGAACCGGTGCGCCTCGTCGCGGAGATGTTGAAGCACGAACAGCCCCTCGGATCCGCGCGGGATCAGCAACGGATCCGGACGGTCCGGAAAGTAGATCTCCTCGAGCCGCTTGGCGAGGCCGATTGCCGGGATGTGGAGGCCTTCTTCGGCGAGCACCTTCGTCGCCACCGAGAGCTGCCCCCGGCCCCCGTCGACCACGATCAGCGCGGGCGGGTACGAGAATCGGCGTCTCCTGGACGGATCGGCGTCACGATCCTTGCGCAGCCGCGCGAACCGGCGTCCGAGCATCTCCTCCATGCTCGCGAAGTCGTCCTGTCCGGGGACCCCCCGGATCTCGAACCTCCGGTAGTCGGATCGCTTCGGCAGTCCGTCCTCGAACACGACCATCGAGCCGACCTTGTCGGTCGGACCGAGATTCGAGACGTCGTAGCACTCGATCCGCAGTGGCGCCTGCTCGAGGCCGAGCAGAGCGCCGAGCTCCGACAGCGCTCGCGAACGCGCGCCGAAGTCCGAGGCACGCTTCAGCTTGTGCCGCTGGAAGTGCTCGCGCGCGTTCTGCGCGACCGTGTCCATCAGCTTTCGCTTCGCACCGCGTTCGGGAACGGCGAACACGACCGGTGCGCCCCGCCGCGCCGCGAGCCACGCAGACAGCACGTCGGCGTCGGCGGGTTGCGTCGGCAGGAGGATCCGCGGCGGAACCTCAGTGCGCTCCATGTAAAGCTCGCGCACGAACGACGCGAGCAGCTGCGGCACGTCGAGGTCTTCGACGCGATCGACCACCCAGCCCTTCCGGCCCTTCACGCGTCCGCGCCGAACGAAGAACACCTGGAACGCTGCCTCGAGGTCATCGTCGGCGACGCCGATCACATCGAGGTCCTGTGGCTGCGTGAGGACCATCTCCTGGCTCTCGAGCGCGCGGCGAGCGGCGACCAGCTGGTCCCGATACTTCGCGGCGAGCTCGAACTCCTCGCGGTCGGCCGCCGCCCGCATCTCGCGCTCGAGCCGAGCGAGCACGGGCCGTTCGTTCCCGGCGAGGAAGTCCGCGAGGGCGTCGACGTGCCCACGGTACGTCTCCTCGGTCACGCCGGTGACCTCGGGGACACACGGACCGGCGCATCGGCCGATGTCGTAGTACAGGCACGGTCGTCCCGCGCGGGCGCGCTGCTCGAAGAACGAGTTCGAGCAGGTCCGGACGGGGAAGACGCGCGTCAGCGCGTCGAGCGTCTCGCGGATCGCGTACGCGTGTCCGAACGGGCCGAAGTACCTCACGTTCTTCCTCTTCGCGCCGCGCAATACCTGAGCGCGGGGCCATCGCTCACCGACCGTCAGCGCCAGGTAGGGGTAGGACTTGTCGTCCCGGTAGCGCACGTTGAACCGCGGCCGGTGCTCCTGGATCAGGTTGTACTCGAGCATCAGCGCGTCCACCTCGCCCGAGGCGACGATCCACTCGACGCCCTCGGCGGCGTCGACCATCGCGACGGTCCTGGCGTGCAGGTCGCGGGCCCAGTAGTTGGCCAAGCGCTTCCGCAGCGAGCGGGCCTTGCCGACGTAGATCACTCGGCCATCGGCGTCCCTGAACAGGTAGGCGCCGGGGGCATCGGGGATCGTGGAGGGCTCCGGGCGGAGGGCGCTCACACGCCCATTGTAGGACCGGCCCGGAACGCTCCTTCCGAAGCGAGACTGGTCGTCACGTGCCGTTCATCGATGAAACACCGGGTTGAATACCCAGATCAGCCGACGACGGCGGATCCGTTCATCGTCGGATGGACGTCGCACTGGAAGTAGTACTCGCCGGCGTCGAGCGGAGGGACCGTGTAGTCGATCGTGTCGCCGGTGACGGTCTCGCCGCGGAACAGGTTCTCCGCGACCGTGTCGTCCGTGTAGATCGCGATGTTGTGCGGCACGGTGTCCTCGTTCACGAGGGTGATCGTGCTCTCGGTCTCGGTGGGCAGCTCGATGGTGTCGGTGTCGAACGAGATGTTCTGCGCCGTGACCGTGACGGCCGCGCCCTGGTCGCCCCCAGCGCCTCCGCCGCTCTCACCGCCTCCGGCGCCACCTCCCCCGCCGCCGCCGTCCCCCCCGCCCTCGTCGGCGACAACGGTGCCGTTCATCGTCGTTGGATGGACGTCGCACTGGAAGTAGTACTCGCCGGGGTCGAGCGGGTCGACGGGCGGGTACTCGACGGTGTCGGGGCCAGCGATGATGTCTCCCCGGAACAGCGGATCAGTGAGCTCCTCGGGGCTCGGGTAGATCGCGACGTTGTGCTGGTCGGGGTCCTCGTTCGTGAACGCGATCGTGAACGGTTCGCCGGCTGCCACGTCGACACAACCGGTATCGAACTCGAGGCCCTGGGCCGTGATCTCCAGGACGCCGTCGGAGACCGGCGTGCAATCGCCCTCCGGCTGCGGTGCGGGGGCGGCCGGCTCCGGCGTCGGCTCGGGGCTGGGTTCGGCGAGCGCGAGGCCCTCGATCTCGCCGTAGCTTCCAAGCAGGACATCCTCGTGCTGGGTGTCGTACCAGGCGAGGTAGACCGCCTCGCCATCGGGCGTGACGGCCACAGACGGCATCGCTCCCGTAGCGGTGTCTGCTCCGGTGTCGATGCGCGTGAGGTCGTCCGCGGGCCCCGACGCGAACCCGACGCCCTGCGTCGTGTCGTACCAGGCGACCCAGACGTCACCGTTCTCTTCGACGGCGATGGAGGTTCGGGCGCCGGGCGGGGTATCGGACTCCGGGCTCACGTCGATCTGCGAGGAGGTCCCCTCGCCGTCCAGCGACTGCACGAGGATCGTGACGCGATCGTTCTCGTAGAACGACAACGCGAAGCCATCCTCCGTGCCCGCGCCGGAGATACCTTCTCCACCGAGGCCGTGGCCGACGCCCGTGCTGACCCAGCCGTTCTCACCGTCGTTCCTCGCCACCTGGACCCCTGCACCATCGGCATACGCGACGATGATTTCGCCACCCGCCCCCATCACGGCGGTTTGGCAGTTCTCACAGCCGGGGGCGTCGGCGATCGCGTCGACCTGCCACTTGTCGTCCGTCTTCGTGGCGAGCTCAACGGATGCGCGCTCCGACGTCGACGTGTAGTAGCTGACCCACGGCGTGCTCCCGACCACGCCGATCGACACCCCGTACGGCGGCGTCTCGGTCACCTGTTCGATCCGGACCTGCTCCGTCGTGCTCGGGTCCGTCGAGCCCGTCGCGTAGAACGCGCCCGCGTTCGAACCCCACACGGCGTGGAACCGATCGCCGTCGACCACCATGTCGAGGCCCGTGACGTTCTCTGCCGTGAGATCGGCGATCGCCGGGTCGAATGCCGGGTTGAACGGGACGTCGACGCCCGTGATCTGGCCCTGGAGCGCGATCGCACCGCGCGTCCAGATCCCGTCCTCGTTCAGGGTCGCCATCAGCACGCCGGGGATCGACGGCGCGCCGACCGGTCGGGTCTGCGGGAGGACCCCCTCGGCCGTCTCCTCCGCGAATGCGAAGTACGCGACGAGCGGCCGACCTTCCTGATCGATCGCCACCTGGACGTGGCGACCCGCGTCGTTCAGCGAATCGGCGACCAAGGGGACGAAGCGGGCGCCGGATCCGAACTCGACTTCCGCATGTTGCGGTGAGGCGCATGCCGCTGCGATCAGCGCGAGGACGAACGCGAACGGCAAGGCCTTTCGGGGCATGAGCGGGCGCAATCCTACAGGTCGGTTCGTACCACCCGCCTACGAACGCCCCGTGGAGCCCGCGCCGACGACCTCAAGGGGCAACGTCCCCACGACCTGTTCGAGGAACTGGCCGGTATGCGAAGTCGCGTGCGATGCAACGGTCTCGGGCGAACCGGCGACGACGATCTCTCCGCCCGCGTCTCCGCCCTCGGGCCCGAGATCGACGATCCAGTCGGCGGTCTTCACCACGTCCAGGTTGTGCTCGATCACGAGCACAGTGTTCCCCTGCCCAACGAGCCGCTGCAGGACGCCGAGCAACTTCCGGACATCCTCGAAGTGCAACCCGGTCGTTGGTTCGTCCAGCACGTACAGCGTGTTGCCGGTCGCGCGCTTTTGGAGCTCCGAGGAGAGCTTGATCCGTTGCGCCTCGCCGCCCGAAAGAGTCGGCGCCGGCTGCCCGAGCTTGACGTAGCCGAGCCCGACGTCCGACAGCGTCTGGAGGTGACGCTTGATCACCGGGATGTTCTGGAAGAACTCGAGCGCCTCGTCGACGCTCATCTCGAGCACGTCTGCGATCGAGCGGTTCTTGTATCGAACCTCGAGCGTCTCGCGGTTGTAGCGGCGGCCCTTGCACACCTCGCAGGTCACGTACACATCGGGAAGGAAGTGCATCTCGATCTTGATCTGTCCGTCTCCGGCGCAGTTCTCGCACCGTCCCCCGCGGACGTTGAAGCTGAACCGGCCGGGGTTGTACCCGCGGACGCGAGCGTCCGGTACCTGGCTGTAGAGCGTCCTCACGGCGTCGAACAGTCCCGTGTATGTGGCCGGGTTCGACCGCGGCGTGCGGCCGATCGGCGACTGGTCGATGTCGATCACCTTGTCGATCTCCTCCCAGCCGACCAGCCGGCGATGCTTCCCCGGCAGCGCACGAGACCGGTACACCTTCTGCATCAGGGCTCGGAGCAGGACCTCCTGCACCAGCGTGGACTTGCCCGAGCCGCTCACCCCGGTCACGCAGACGAACAGCCCGAGCGGGATCTCCAGATCGACGCCCTTCAGGTTGTGCTCGCTCGCGCCGAGCACTTTCAGCCACCGGTCGCCGGGCGGGCGTCGGACCTCGGGCGTGGGGATCACGCGGCGTCCCGACAGGAACGCGCCCGTCAGCGAGTCCTCGGCCTCGAGCAAGCCCTTCAGGTCGCCGGTGTAGACGATGTCCCCTCCCGCGTTGCCCGCACCGGGACCGATGTCGACGACGTGGTCGGCGGCCGCGATCGTCGCCTCGTCGTGCTCCACGACGATCAGCGTGTTCCCGAGGTCGCGAAGCCGTTCCAACGTGTCGATCAGCCGGCGGTTGTCGCGCTGGTGCAGACCGATCGACGGCTCGTCGAGGATGTACAGCACGCCGACGAGACCGCTCCCGATCTGCGTGGCCAGCCGGATCCGCTGCGCCTCGCCGCCGGCGAGCGTCGCCGACGCGCGCGAGAGCGTCAGGTAGTCGAGCCCCACGTCCACGAGGAACTGCAGACGCTCGCGGATCTCCTTCAGCAGGCGCTCGGCGATCATGTGCTCGCGCTCGCTGAGATCCATCGTGCCGGTGAACGTGAACGTGTCGCGGATCGACATCGTCGTGAGCTGCGAGATGTTGACCCCGCCGACGGTCACCGCGAGCGACTCGGCCTTGAGGCGGGCGCCACCGCACGTGCGGCACGGCACCTCTCGCATGAACTGCTCGAGCTTGTCACGCTGGGCGTCGGACTCGGTCTCCGCGTGGCGCCGCTCGACCGAGGCGAGCACGCCCTCGTATGTCGTCCAGTACGACCGGACGCGTCCGTACCTGTTCTTGTACCGAACGTAGATCTCCTTGTCGGTGCCGTGCAGAACGACCTCGCGCGCCGTCTTCGACAGCCTCTTCCACGGCGTATCGAGCGAGAATCGGTGCGCCTGCCCCACGGCCTCCAGAACGCGGTACCAGTACTCCAACCTCGTCCCCGCCCACGGCGCGATCGCGCCCTCCTCGATCGACAGGTCCGGGTCCGGGACGAGGAGCTCGGCGTCGACCTCCAGACGGGTACCGAGCCCGTCGCACGTCGGGCAGGCGCCGTAGGGCGAGTTGAACGAGAAGTTCCGCGGCTGCAGCTCGTCGAACGACAGACCGTCGTATGGGCAGGCGAGCTTCTCGCTGTACGTCTGGACGTCCTCGCCGTCATGGGTCTGCACGGCGATCGCCACGAGGCCCTCGGTGAGCTCGAGCGCGGTCTCCACCGAGTCGGCGATGCGACGCCGGATGTCGGGCTTGGCGATCAGGCGGTCGACGACCACCTCGATCGTGTGCTTGTAGTGGCGGGGCAGCCGGATGGGCTCCGAGAGGTCGTGGAGCTCGCCGTCGACGCGAGCCCGGACGAACCCCTTCCGCCCCAAGTCCTCAAGGAGCTTCTCGTACTCCCCCTTCCGGCCCCGAACGACGGGAGCGAGCACCTGGAACCGGGTGCCCTCGGGGAGCTGCATGACCTGGTCGACGATCTGCTCGGGTGTCTGGCGACCGATCGGCCGGCCGCACTTCGGGCAGTGCGGGTGGCCGATCCGGGCGTAGAGGACGCGGAGGTAGTCGTAGATCTCGGTGATCGTCCCCACCGTGGACCGCGGGTTCTTCGAGGTCGACTTCTGGTCGATCGAGATGGCCGGCGAGAGGCCCTCGATGAAGTCGACGTCGGGCTTCTCCATCTGCCCCAGGAACTGGCGGGCGTACGCGGAGAGCGACTCCACGTAGCGGCGCTGACCCTCCGCATAGATGGTGTCGAAGGCCAGCGAGCTCTTCCCGGAGCCGGACAGGCCCGTGAACACGATCAGCTTGTCGCGCGGAAGCTCGAGCGTGACGTTCTTGAGGTTGTGCTCACGGGCGCCGTGAATCACAAGCTTGTCGGTGCCCACCCGCCGCATTGTACGGGCGGCGGCGACATGGCCTCCGGGGCGTCTTCAGGACCCATACGGGCTCGCCGATGACGACGGCATGGAGGACGTCGTGCTCACCGGCTCGCCGGTCCGATCGTGGCCTCCATCGGCGGGGCGCCACGGAACGGACCCATCGCTCCTGGCGATCGCGCTGCTGCTCGGCGCCGCGACGTGGGCGACGCACGCGCTCGGTGCCTGGGTGCCTCGGGGAGCCACGCCGATGCGCGCCGTCTGGTGGCTCGCCGGCGTCGATGCGCTGCGCCTGGCGATGTGGCTGGCGATCGTTGCCGCCCTGGCTTGGTGGCGACCCGCCGGAATGGGGCGCGGCGTCCGGTCGGCGTGGGCGCTCATCCCGCTCGCGGCCGTGGCGGTCGCCGCAGCGTCCGCCGAATGGCCGGGTGGAAGTCCGAACGGCAGCTCCTTTGCTCTCGTCCTGGCGGCGAGTAGCGCGCTCGGTGCACTCCGCGAGGAGGTGGTCTTCCGCGGGGTGGTGTTCCACTGGGCGGCGATGCGCCTCGGGGGGACGAGCGCGGTGATCGGCTCCAGCGCCCTGTTCGCGATGGCGCACGTCCCCCGCTTCGTTTGGGAAGACCGCACGGCGGCCGAGATGGCGGCCGCGTTGATCGTCGTGTTCTGTCTGGGGCTGTTCCTCTGCCGCGTCCGCGCCGCCACCGGGTCGATCTGGATGCCGGCCGTGATCCACGCCATGTGGAACATCGCGGTCGGAGGGGTGGCCCTCGCCGAAACGCCGGCGCCGGTCACGTTCGCGTTCGCCGCGCCGTTCGCGGTCGGCGCGGTCCTGTTCCTTTCGCTCGTGCTGCCCAAGATGTGTCCGAAGACGTTCGGATCCTTCGGCGCGTTCGCCATCCTGGGGACCGATCGCATCGTTGCTCGTCCGAGCGACGCTACCGCGTAGCGAGCTCGCCCTCATCGTTCGTCGCCGTGGGAGCATCGGCGCGTGCCGCCACCGACACGCCTGGCCGACAAGGAAGTGCCCTTCCGTCAGACGCTTCGGTTCTGGGTCCGACTAGGGTTCATCAACTTTGGCGGACCCACGGGCCAGATCGCGATCATGCACGACGAGCTCGTCGAGCGGCGCCGATGGATCGACGAGCCGAGGTTCCTCCACGCGCTGAACTTCGCCATGCTCTTGCCCGGTCCCGAGGCGCACCAGCTTGCGATCTACGTCGGCTGGCTGCTGAACGGAGCTCCCGGCGCCGTCGCCGCCGGCGTCTTCTTCCTGCTTCCGGCGTTCGTGTTGATCGTTGCCCTGTCGTGGGTCTACGCGGTACACGGCGACGTCGGCTGGGTCTCGGCGATCTTCCAGGGCCTGGCGTGGGGTGTCGTCGGGATCGTTACGGCTGCCCTCGTCCGCATCGGTACGCGCGCGCTCCATACTCCGGCTGCCGTCGCGATCGCCATCGCCGCGTTCGTCGCGCTGTTCGCCTTCGGCGTGCCGTTCCCCGCGATCGTGCTGGCCGCCGGGGTATTCGGGTTCGTCGCGGGCGACCGGCTGACCGCCCCGTCGACCGGCGCGGTCGACGTCGGACCGGTGGGACGGCCGGACGTTCGGCCGACGTGGCGGCGAACGATGCGCGTCCTGGTGATCGGGGTGGTCGTGTGGCTCGGGCCGCTGGCGCTCGCCGTGGTCGTGACCGGGACCGACGGCGTCATCGCCGACGAGGCGGCGTTCTTCTCCCTGCTGGCGCTGGTGACGTTCGGCGGTGCCTACGCCGCCCTCGCATACCTGAACCAGGCGGCGGTGACACGCTTCGGATGGCTCACCTCCGGCGAGATGGCCGTCGGTCTCAGCCTGGCGGAGACGACTCCCGGGCCGCTGATCCTCGTTGTGGTCTTCGTGGGTTTCGTTGCGGCGTATCGCGATCCTGGATCGCTCGGGCCGCCTTCCGCCGGCGTCGTGGGGGCGATCGTGACGGCATGGGCGACGTTCGTCCCCAGCTTCCTGTGGATCTTCCTCGGCGCGCCGTCCGTCGAGCGTCTCCGCGGGAACGTGCGCTTGGGCGCGGCGCTCGCCGCGATCACGGCCGCAGTAGTCGGCGTCATCGCCAACCTCGCCGTCGTCTTCGCCATCGGCGTGCTGTTCGACGAGCGCGCCGTCGAGCGGTTCGCCGGCAACGACGTCGTCCTGCCGGTGATCACTTCCGCCGATCTGCTCGCAATCGCCGTCGCCGCCGCGGCGTTCGTCGCGCTCCGCGTGTGGCGGGTGAACGTCGCGTGGGTCGTCCTGGGGAGCGGCCTCGTCGGCGTCGCCCGGTACCTGATCGCGTGACCGCTGCGGGGCGCTAGGCTTCTGCCGTGCCCGACCGCGCCGAGCTCGAATCGCTGTCGTCTCCGGAGCTACACGATCGCGCCACGCGTCTCGCCTGGCGCCGCCTCGACGTCTCGTTCCTGTGGGACCTGTTGAAGACGATCCCAGAGGCCCGCGCGGCCACCGGCGACGAGGAGCGAAGCGAGAGCGACATCATTCGTCCGCTCGCGCTGCTGAACGATCTGGTCGACGCCGACCGCGGCGAGCTGGCCGACGCGCTCCGGCCGCTGTACGTCGATTACCTGCTCGAGCATGGGGACGACCCGTCCGACCGGGAGCGCGACGACGCCTGAGCGGAGCCTGGAGTCCTACCGGGACGAGTTCCCGGTGCTCTCGAAGAAGACCTACCTGATCAGCGCGTCGCTGGGTCCGATCTCCAACCGCGGGCGCACGTACCTGGACGGCTACCTCGACGCGTGGGCGAGCAAGGGCGCACCGGACCATGTGTGGTTCGAGGACATCTTCCCGAGGATGCTGGAGGTGAAGCGGACGTTCGCCCGCCTGGCCGGTTGTGACGTCGACGAGCTCGCGATCACCACGAACATCTCCATCGCCATCTCGACATTCGCCTCCGCGCTCGACTTCAGCCGGCGCAACAAGGTCATCCTCTCCGAGCTCGACTTCCCGACCGACGGCCACGTGTGGCTCGCGCAGCGACGGCGCGGGATCGAGATCGAGTGGTTGCGCTCGCCGGACGGCCTCACGATCCCGGTCGAGGAGTACGACCGCGCGATCGACGAACGGACGGCCGTGGTGATGGTGAACCGCGTGCTGTATCGGTCGAGCGCGATCGTGGACGCGAAGGAGATCTGCACGATCGCGCGCGAGCGCGGCGCGCTCACGCTCCTCGACGACTATCACGGCATCGGCATCCTGCCGCTCGACCTGCACGATGTTGGATGCGACGCGTACGCGACCGGCGTGCTGAAGTGGCTGTGCGGCGGGCCGGGGCTCGCGTTCCTGTACGTCCGGCGCGACTTGATCCCTGCGTTGGAACCGACGGTGACCGGGTGGTTCGCCACGGTCGAGCCGTTCTCGTTCGACACGCAGCACCTCGAGTTCCACCCGACCGCGCGGCGGTTCGAGCACGGCACGCCGCCGGCGGCGGTGTACTTCGTCGCGCAGGGTGGTCTCGACGTCATCGAGGAGGTCACTCCCGAACGGATTCGACAGCGTCAGGGTGAGCTCACCGATCACCTCATCGCTCGGGCCGACGAGATCGGCCTTCCCGTCCGCACGCCGCGCGACCGGAACGCGAGGGGCGGCGTCGTGAACGTCGGCGTCGGACCCGAGGCGGCGAAGCTCTGTCATGCGCTCCTCGAACGGAACGTGTGCACCGACTACCGAGGAGACGGACTTCGCATCAGCCCTCACTTCTTCAACACGGAGCAGGACATCGACCGCTGCTTCGCGGAGCTCACGAGCCTGTTGTGACGACGCGGCCGGCCCGCACGACGAGACGCACTCGCCCGAGGGCCTCGACCTGTTTCAGCGGGTCTCCGTCGATCGCGATCACGTCGGCCGGGGCACCCGGTTCCAGGACCGTCGCGGTCATTGCGGTCATGACCTCTTCGGGCGCCATGCGGACGGCCTCGTGCAGCAAGAGCGCCTCGCGGACGTGGATCCCGGGCGGGATCGGACCGTTCCCCAGATCGGTCCCGTAGACGACGACCCCGCCGGCGGCTCTGAACCGAGCGAGGTTGTCGCAAGCAGTCCGAAGCTCCGGCGTGATGTTGCCGTACGACAGGATGTCGAGCGTCGAGACGATGCGCATCGAACGCGCGGCCGCGTCGATCAGCGATTCGGACAGCCGCTCGGTCCACGGCGTGTGCGCGAACTCGTCGATCCCCGCGCTCACGGCGCGCTCGGCCTGACCCCGCCCCTGAACGTGCGCCGTCACCAGGAGAGCGCGTGCGTGCGCGGTCTCGACGATCGACGCGAGCTCACCGTCGCTCGGCGTGGGCCCAGCTTCGACGTTCAAAGAGACCTTGATGGCCGCCGCGCCTCGGCCGGCGAGCTCCGTTACCACGCGTCGCGCATGGTCGGGTCCGTCGAGCTCGACGCCCGTCCCCGGCGGAGCCCACCGATCCTGCGTCGGGTAGCCGCCCTTCCCGGTGAGCATCGGGCCGGCCGCACGGATGATCGGGCCGTTGAAGCTCGGAAGCTCCGACGCGCCGGCCAGCGCGAAGATCTCGTCTGGCGTCCACGCCAGGTCGCGAACCGCCGCGACACCGCCGAACAGGACGGCTGCGGGATCGGATAAGCGGATGTGCACATGACGGTCGGCGACCGCGGGCATGAGGAACCCCTCGACCTCGATCCGTTCCTCGGCGGCGGGAGCGGCAGCCGACGGCCCCGCGTACGTGACGACACCCCGGTCGGCGACGACGGCCGCGTGCCGCGCGAAACGGCCGGGACCGAACCACGCGAGGGGCGCCTTCACCTTGAGCGACGGGCTCACCGCCGAGACCTTATGTCGTTCGCCGCGGCGGCCCGCGTCGAGCTACGTACCGACGCCCGCCTCGCGCAGGCCCTTCAGCTCCTTGCGGAGGTCGACGACCTCGTCCCGCAGGCGAGCCGCGTATTCGAACCGGAGGTCCCGCGCGGCCTGATGCATCTCCTCCTCGAGCTGCTGGATCAGCCGCTCGAGCTCCTCCGTGGGCATCTCGGCGTGCTCTTGCCTGCGCCGCTTTCGGTCCGGCGTCGGCGCCTTGGCGGTGTCGACCGCCATCGTGAGCAGGATGTCGGAGACCTTCTTGCGCACGGTCTGCGGATCGATGCCGTGCTCGCGGTTGTAGCCCATCTGGATCTTGCGCCGTCGCTGCGTCTCGTTGATCGCCTGACGCATCGAGTCCGTGACGTCGTCGGCGTACATGATCACAGTGCCGTCGACGTTCCTGGCCGCGCGGCCGATGGTCTGGATCAGCGACGTCTCCGATCGGAGGAATCCCTCCTTGTCTGCATCGAGGATCGCCACGAGCGACACCTCGGGAAGGTCCAGTCCCTCGCGAAGCAGGTTGATCCCGACGAGCACGTCGAACTCGCCCAGCCGGAGGTCCCGGATGATCTCGATCCGCTGGATCGTGTCCACCTCCGAGTGGAGGTACCGAACGCGAATGCCCATCTCGAGCAGGTAGTCGGTGAGGTCCTCGGCCATCTTCTTGGTGAGGGTGGTGACGAGCACGCGCTGGCCGGCCTCGGCCCGCTTGCGGATCTCCTCGATCAGGTCGTCGACCTGACCCTTCGTCGGACGAACCTGGACCTCAGGGTCGATCAGACCGGTCGGGCGCACGATCTGCTCGACGACGCGGCTCGACATGCGCAGCTCGTATGGGAACGGCGTGGCCGACATGTACACGGTCTGCCGAACCTTCTTGGCGAACTCCTCGAACCGGAGCGGCCGGTTGTCGAGCGCCGACGGTAGCCTGAATCCGAACTCGACGAGCGTTTCCTTGCGCGTCTTGTCGCCCTCGTACATCCCATGGATCTGCGGAACGGTGACGTGCGACTCGTCGATCACGCAGAGCCAGTCCTCGGGGAAGTAGTCGAGGAGTGTGTACGGCGCCTCGCCGGGCGCTCTGGCGTCGATGTGGCGCGAGTAGTTCTCGATGCCCGAGCAGAACCCGACCTCGCGGAGCATCTCCAGGTCGTAGGTCGTGCGCATTCGCAGCCGTTCGGTCTCCAGGAGCTTGCCCTGCGACTCGAGCAGCGCGAGTCGCTCGGTGAGCTCCTCCTCGATCGTCTGGATCGCATGCTTCATGCGGTCGTCAGCAGCCACGTAGTGAGAGGCCGGGTAGACGATGGTCTCGGACAGTTCGCCCAGGAGCTCACCGGTCAGCGGGTCGAACCGGCTGATCCGCTCGATCGTGTCGCCCCACCACTCGACGCGATAGCCGAGCTCCTCGTACGCGGGGAAGATCTCGAGGACGTCGCCCTGGACGCGGAACGTGCCTCGCGCGCGCGAGGACTGGTTGCGCTTGTACTGGATGTCCACGAGGCGGCGGATCGAGAAGTCCATCGGCAGGTCCACGCCGGCGATCGGGCGCCACAGCTGGCCCTCGTACTGCTCGGGTGAGCCCAGTCCGTAGATGCACGAGACGCTGGCGACGATCAAAACGTCACGGCGCGTCAGCAACGCGGCCGTGGCCGAGTGGCGCAACCGATCGATCTCGTCGTTGACCGACGAGTCCTTCTCGATGTACGTGTCGGTCTGCGGCACGTACGCCTCGGGCTGGTAGTAGTCGTAGTAGCTCACGAAGTACTCGACCGCGTTCTCCGGAAAGACCTCGCGGAACTCGTTGGCCAGCTGCGCGGCGAGCGACTTGTTCGGAGCGATGACGAGCGTGGGCCTCTGGACGCGCTCGATGACGTTCGCGATCGTGAAGGTCTTCCCCGTCCCGGTGGCGCCCAGGAGCGTCAGGTGCGGCTCACCGGCCACGACGCCCTCGGCGAGAGAGTCGATCGCCGTGGGCTGGTCGCCCGTCGGCTCGTGGTCGGCGTGGATCTTGAACGGGGGCACGCCATCGATGCTAGCGCGGCCCGCCGATGCGACTTCGCCGAGGCTACCGGCGATCGTCGACGAACGCGGCGAGGGACGGATGGTGGGACGCGTCGTGCCGGAACGGACCGGCGGGGCCGCTCAGGATCCCGCCCAGACGCCGTCCGAGCGGCCGCCGCCCGCGCGACGTCGCGGGGTTTCGCCATCTCGGATCGCCGAGCTGGCGGATCGCGGCGATCAGCTCCTGGTGCACGCGTTCAGCGTCCCGACTGACCTTGGCAAGGGACCACGCCGATTTACGCCCGACGTTCTGGCGGTTGATCCGGTTGACACCCACGGTGAACTGCAGCTCGTCGATCGGCGGGCGCTCGCCGCGCTCCCACGCATCGAGCGCGTCGAGCGCGTACTCGTCCCAACTGGCCAGGTGACCGATGAGGTCCTTCGGCGACCACTCCCCGCCGCCGAGGCCCGGGGTGGTCAACGCCCGACGCGGCAGCCGTTCGAGCAGCTCCGTCGTCCGCGCTCGGTCTCGCTCCAGGACTCGGATCGCCTGCGCTCGCGTCGGCAGGTCTTCCGTCACATCCGGCCGGCCTCGATGATGCTTTGCAGGAACTGCCGAGTGCGCTCCTCGCGCGGCGCCGAGAAGATCTGCTGGGGCGGGCCTTCCTCGAGGATGACGCCGGCGTCGAGGAAGCAGACGCGGTTCGAGATGTCGCGGGCGAACCCCATCTCGTGCGTCGCGAGGACCATCGTCATCCCGGCGGCCGCGAGCTCACGGATCACGTTGAGGACCTCCGCGACGAGCTCGGGGTCCAGGGCGCTCGTGACCTCGTCGAGCAGCAGGATGTCCGGTTTCATGGCCAGCGCCCGGACGATCGCCACGCGCTGCTGCTGTCCGCCGGATAGACGATCGGGGTACTCGTTCCGCTTGTCGAACAGGCCGAACCGGCCGAGGAGCTCATCACCCATCGCCTGGGCCTCCGAACGCGACATGCCGAGGGCCTCGGTCGGACCGAGCGTCACGTTGCGGACCACGCTCATGTGCGGGAACAGGTTGAACGCCTGGAACACGATGCCGATCCTTCGGCGGATCCTGTTGACGTCGACGCCTCGAGCGGTGATCTCCTCGCCCTCGACGACGATGCGTCCGCGGTCGATCGGCTCGAGCAGGTTGATACACCTCAGCAGAGTGGACTTCCCCGAGCCGGATGCCCCGATCACGCAGACGACCTCGTGCTCGCCGAGTTCGAGGTCGATCCCCCGCAGAACCTCCAGCTTGCCGAAGGACTTGCGGACATCCTCAAGGACGAGCGCGCGGCCGTCGGCAGGGGGACCGCTCATACGCCGGCCGCGGTCTGACGCTGCCGCAGATCGCGGGCGATCAGCCAGTCGACGAATCTGGCCTGAGGGATCGTGATCACCACGTAGATCAACGCGAGCGCGACGTACGGCGTGAAATCGAACGTCGCCGACTGGATGATCGCGGCCTGCCGCAGAGCCTCGACGTAGCCGAGGAATGCGATCAGCGCGGTGTCTTTCTGCAGCCCGATGAAATCGTTCAACAACGGGGGGATAACGCGGCGAACCGCCTGCGGCAGGACGACGAAGCGGAGAGTCTTCACGCGGCTGAGGCCGAGCGACCTGGCGGAAGCGACCTGCGAGGGGTGCACGGACTGGATCCCGGCGCGGTAGACCTCCGCGACGTACGCCGAGTACACGAGCGTAAGCGCGATGATCGCCCAGAAGACGTCGGAGTCCGGCAGCCCGCGGATCGCAAGGGCGGGAGCACCGAACCCGAGCAGCGCGATGATGAGGATCGTCGGCGCGCCTCGAAACAGGTCGGTGTAGGCGGCCGAGAGCAGCCGCAGCGGGAAGAACACTGGGCCGGTGAGGCTGCGCATCACAGCGATCGCCATCGCCACGACCAGCACGAGGATCTCCGCGGTTACGAAGATGAACACGTTTCGGCGAAACTTCTCGAGGATCTTCGGGAACGCCTCCGCGAAGACGTCGCCGTCGAAGAACGATTCCTTGATCAGCGGCCAGCCCGAGGAGTTCAGTACGGCGACGATCACGACGGTGAAGAAGACGACGGTGCTGACGAGCGCGATGGCGACGCCGCGCGCGCCCTCGACGCGAAGCGGGGCCAGGATGCGGGAACCTCGATCGCCGGCGGGAAGGCGCGGCTCCTCCGGTTGGTACCCGTACAGCTCCGGCGGCGGGCCGCTCACGACGCCCGAGGCGTCACGTCAGCTGAGGACGGGCGCGTCCGTCGCGTCGGCCAGCCACTCCTGCTCGATCGCGTCGAGCGTCCCGTCGTCGCGCATCTCCTGAAGGGCGAGGTTGACGCATTCGACCAGCGGGCTCCCCGTCTCGAACGCCATCGCGAAGTACTCCTGGGAGCCATCGGTCTTGAACTGACCGACGACGACCCCCTTCGGGATCTGCACCGCGGTGATGAAGAAGGCGCTCGGCAGATCGGCGACGATCCCATCGATGGCCCCGTTCTTGAGGTCCTGCACCGCGCCGGCAAGGTCGTCGTACACCTGCGGCTCGGCGGTCGGCTGGACGACTTCCTCGATCACGGTGAGACTGGTCGTGCCGATCGGAGCGCCGAGAGTCGCGTCGGCGAGGTCGGACACCGACGTCGCGTCGGCGATCGGCGAACCCTCGACCGATACCAGCGCCTGCTGCACGTCGTAATAGCTGTCGCTGAAGTCCACGGCCTCGTCGCGTTCCGGGACGTAAGAGATCTGCTGGAGGACGAAGTCGAAGTCCTTGGGACCGGGCGCGAACGACTTGTTGAATCCGACGGCGACGAACGTCACCTCGTCGGGGAACGTGAAACCGAGACGCTCCGCAACCTCGGCGGCAACGGCGCCCTCGTAGCCCTCGCCGTTCTGGGGGTCGTTGATCTCGAACTCGGAGTCCCCGCTCGTTCCGCCCTCCCACCAGGGCGGGAAGGCGGGATTACCGGTCCCGATCGTCAAGGTCGCCGGTGTCTGGAACGCGTCGGCGTTCGCGTCGGCGCACTCGGCGGCTGTCTGCGCGCCGGTCGCCCCCGTCGTCGACGTCGCGCCTGTCGGGCCGCCGATCGTCGGATCGTCCTCCGCGCACGCGGCGACCAAGAGGCCGGTCGCCGCGAAGACCACCAACACCTTGCGCACCTGGAACCCCCTCGATCGCGGAACGCGCGCTCCGGCCCCGACGCGCGCGGAGCCTAGCACACGCTGTTTTCTACGCAGATCGGACGCAGCGCGGTTCGTTCCTACCTGCGCCGGCTACTTCCGGGGCTCCCACGAGAAGTACCGCGCCGCGAGAACGAGTCCTAGAAGACCCCACACCGCCATGACGAGCACGTCGACCCCGCGAAAGCCGCTGCCGGTCGGCGAGAAGTACGCGGCCTGCATGGCGTCGGAGAAGTGTCGAACCGGAAACACCTTCCCCACGAAGTCGACCCACGCCGGCGGGTTGTCGAACGGGATGAAGATGTCCGACAGGAACAAGATCGGGAGGATCGACGCGTTCACGATCGCCGGCGACGCGTCCGCGTTGGGGATCGCGGCGGTGATGGCGAGGCCGAGTGCCGAGAAGCTCGCTGCGCCCACGAGCAGCGTCACGACGAATGCGGGGAGCGTCCCCGTGGGGAGGTCGGCGTCGTAGAACGCAGCGCCGAACAACGCACAGATGGCGACCAGGGCGACCGCGATGATCGTCGAGTGCACCACCCGACCGAGCAGGAACGCCCACGGCGGGAGCGGGGTTCCCCGGATCCGCTTGAGGATGCCCGCGTCGCGCTGGAACGAGACGCTGATGGCGATGTTCGTGTAGCAGGCCGTGATGACCGAGAACGCCGAGATGGCCGCGACGTAGAAGGTGCTCACGCTCACCGTGACGCCGCCCACCACGGGGATCTCGTCGTTCCCGAACAGCGTCGTGAAGATGACGAGGAACATCAGCGGGAAGGCGAACGTGAAGAACGCGGAGGCCGGGTTCCGCCAGAACGCCTTGTTGGTGAAGACGATCTGACGGGCGACCTGTCCTGGCCCGCTCACTCCGAGCCCGCCGTCGCGCCGAACTCGTGTGTGAGCTCCAGATAGACGTCCTCGAGCGTCGGACGCGACACGTCCAGCGCCTCGAGCGAGACGTTGCGTTCCATCGCCCAGTGCGTCATGTCGTGAAGCATTCGAGTGGGGTTGTCCGTCCTCAGCTCGAACGTCCCGTCGGAAGCGGGCACCTGTCCCCAATCCGGTACGTCGGCAACCGCCGCGGAAACCCGGAACCGAACGACGGTCGCAGCGAGATGGCGACCCCCGAGCGTGCTGGGCGGACCCTCGGCGACGATCTCCCCATTGGAGATGACTGCGACGCGATTGGCAAGATTCTGGGCCTCGTCCATGTAGTGCGTCGTCAAGAAGACGGTCTTCCGCAGCGACGAGAGGTTCCGAACGATCTCCCACGCGTTCCGGCGTGCGCCGGGATCGAAGCCCGTCGTGGGCTCGTCGAGGAACAGCAGCTGGGGATCGCCGGCCAACGCGATCGCTACGTCGAGCCGGCGCTGCTGCCCGCCGGACAGCTTCAACACCCTCGTATCTCTCTTCTCGCTCAATCCGACGAGGTCGATGACCTCGCCGACGGGCCGTGCGTTCGGGTAGTACCCGCCGTACAGGTCGACCGTCTCGCGAACCGTGAGGTATGGGTCGACGCCGGTGGATTGCAGAACGATGCCGATCCGTGCTCGGAATTCCGGACCTGCGGTCGCCGGATCGTCCCCGAGCACCGAGACGTCCCCCGACGAACGCCTCCTGAACCCCTCTAGGATCTCGACCGTCGTCGTCTTCCCCGCGCCGTTCGGACCGAGCAGCGCGAACACCTCGCCCGATTCGACGGTCAGGTCGATGCCGCGAACCGCCTCGACGTCGCCGTAGGACTTCTGGAGCCCCCGAACCTCGACGGCGGCGCTCAAGACGGCACGTACCCTCGCTTCTTGTCCACAACGTTCTCCAGTGGAAGGCCCGTAAGGTACCGCTCGAGGTTCTGTACGAACAGCTCGACGATCGCCTCGCGGAACCCCGCGAAGTCGCCGGCGAGGTGCGGCGAGACGATGACGTTCGGCAGCTCCCACAGCGCGCTGTCAGGCGGGAGCGGTTCGCGCTCGAACACGTCGAGCGCGGCGCCCGCCAGGCGCTCGTCGCGAAGCGCGCCGACGAGCGCTGCCTCGTCGACCGTAGTGCCGCGCCCGATGTTCACGAACCGCGCGGTCGGCCGCATTGCGGAGATCACCTTGGCGTCGAACAGGTGGTTCGTCCCCTCCGTTCCCGGAAGCGCGTTCACGATGTAGTCCGCCCACCGGCACGCCTCCGCGAGCTCGTCGGGCGCGTAGACGATCCGGAACACGTCGTCCTTCCCCCGCGCAGTGCTCCCGACGCCGCGAACGGTCATGCCGAACGCGCCGCACTGGCGCCCGATCTCTCGCCCGATCGAACCGACCCCCGCGACGAGCACGCGCTTGCCGGAGAGCGTCTCGGTGTCGCGATGCTCCCACTCCCGCCGTGCCTGCCGGTCGAGCATCCCAGGCAGACCCTTCGCGAACGCCAGCATCGCCCCGAGGACGAACTCAGCGATCGCCCGGTCGAAGATCCCACGCGCGTTCGTTACGACCACGTGGCTCTCGATGAGCTCCGGGAACAGCAGCGCGTCGACGCCCGCAGACGCCGTCTGGATCCACTTCACGCCGTCGGCTTTCGGCCATACCGGTCGGAGCAACGAGCTGTGCGGCCTCCACGCGAGGACGACGTCCGCACCCGGAAGGACGTCGGCGAGCGCCTCCGAGGTATCGGCGAACGACAGGGCGACGACCTCGGCCACGACATCGATCCGCGGTGGCGGGGCGTCGGCCGTCGCGCCCATCACCACGACACGAGATCGAGGCCGAGTGCCGGTCGTCTCGTCCGCAGCCGAGGTCACAGGGGCCGACGCCCGATGAAGCCGGTGTCGATCTCATGCCAGTTCGCCACCCGATCCTCGTCGAGCCGCCAGCACAGCCACACCCGACGGCCCTCGCGCTCGCCGGGGAAGTCGATCAGGCCGGTCTCGGGGTCGCGCAGGAGGATGTTCTCCTCCGACAGCCGTTCGATCTCGGCCCTGAGCGCCTTCTGTGCGTCCCAGTATTCGCGGCCGCCGTGTGAGCCACCGCCATCGCTCGCGACGCGCTCCGTCACGAGCTCGGCGGTCTGCAGGAGGACCTGCCGCGCATCGCGGATCCGAACGAGGCGTTCGCGAAGGTCGGGCAGCATCGAGTTCGCCTCGTCGACGGTGTAGATGCGGTCGCTCACGTGATCCCCATGATGCCCGGAAGCTCCTCGAGCGAGGAGATCCTCGATCCGGGCGCATCGCGATAGCGGTCGCGCCGGTCGATCAGCACCGGGAACATGCCTACGGCGCGCGCCGGCTCGACGTCGAGTGCGGGGTTGTCGCCCACGTACACCGAGCGAGCGGGCTCCACGCCGGCGCGGTCCATCGCCAGGAAGAAGATGCGCGGGTCTGGCTTCTCGAGCCCCTCGACGCCGGAGATGACCCGGACGTCGAACAGCTCACGTACCCCCAGACGCACGAGCAGCCGCTCCAGCCACTCCTCGAAGTTCGACACGATGCCGAGCGTCAGGCCGGCCGTCCGCAAGCGCTCGAGGACCGGGATGACTTCGTCGAACAGCGCGTAGTTCGCCAGGTCGGTGAACTCCGCGTACACGCGGTCGATGAGACCGTCGCCGTTCGGGACGCCGACCTCGCGCAGGAAGATCTCGTACACCCCGTGCCAGAAACGTCGCGACTTCTCCGGCGACGTCGTCCACAGCTCGTTCTCCTCGGCGGCCGAACGGAATCGATCGGAGACGACGTGGATGCGCTCGCGGATCGTCTCGGCCGACACGGTGTGTCCCTCTCGTGCAAGGACGCTCGCGAACAGATCCGGAAACGTCGGATGCGGGTGCACGAGGGTCTCTCCCGCGTCGAAGAAGACCGCAGACCAACGCATGGTTCCGTTCGCTGGGGCAACGTCCATTCGCTCACGCTCGCTCATGTCCTGAGTCTTGCCCTCCGCCCCACGGTCACGCGCTCGCCGCGGAGCGCATTCGAAGGTCGGTCCATACTCGCCCCACCTGCTCCTCGAGTTCCTCGAGCGATCCTTCGTTGTCGATCACCACGTCGGCCACGGCGAGCTTGTCCTCGAGTGGCGCCTGCGCCCCGATACGCGCGCGGACCGCCTCCTCGGTCATCGCGCGGTCGCGGAGCAACCGCTCCACCTGCGCCTCAACCGGCGTCGCCACCACGACCAGAATCTCGAACGCCGTGTGCATCCCGGTCTCGACCAGGAGAGGTGCGCTGAATACCACTACTCGGTCGGTGTCGCGGTATCGCTCGCACCCCTCGGCGAACAGCCGCCGAACCTCGGGATGCACGATGGCCTCGAGGTCGCGTCTGGCCGCAGGGTCGGCGAAGACGATGCTGGCGAGCGCCTCGCGGTCGAGCTCACCGCCCGGACCGAGCACGTTCGCGCCGAACCGGTCGACGACGGCGTCGTGACCGGGCGTTCCGGGTTCGACCGCCCGACGCGCGAGGGCGTCGGCGTCGAAGACGACGGCGCCGCGCTCTTCGAGCATGCGCGCGACGGTGGACTTGCCCGAGCCGATCCCGCCGGTAAGGCCGACGAGGAGCACAGCTCTACTCCGAGCGGCCTTCGCGACGCTTCAGGTCCTCCAGGATCGCCTCGAGCGAGACGTCCTCATCCGTTTCGTCCGCCTGAGGCGCCGAGTCGGGAGCGGCTTCGGGGGTCGCGGTCGCGTCTTCGGCGGGGGTCTCGGTCGCAGCGGCGACAGCGGCTTCATCGGAAGCGGGGGCGGCCTCGACTGACGCCGACCCGGCGCCACCGGCTGTCGCCGCCTCCGCCGGAGCGATCTCGGGCGCGGCGAGCTGCTCAGGCGAGGCTGCAGGCGGGGCCGTCCCCGCCCCA